>WTKI01000303.1:0-4317 GCA_011524425.1 Altererythrobacter sp.
CGGGAATGCCTGCACCCGGATGGGTGCCCGCGCCGACGAGATAGAAATTGTCGATCACATCGTCGCGGTTATGGCCGCGGAAGAACGCGCTTTGAGTGAGGACCGGCTCAAGACTGAAAGCGCTGCCCAAATGCGCGTTCAGATCGGTCGAGAAATCGGACGGTGCATAGTGGAACTTCGTCACGATGCGCTCGTGAATGTCGGGGATCAAGCGGCGTCCGAGTTCGTCCAGGATGCGCTTTTCAAGGATCGGCCCGACCTCGTCCCAATCAACCGCAAGCTTGCCTTGGTGAGCGACAGGGACAAGCGCGTAAAACGTGCTCTGACCCTTGGGCGCCATGCTCGGATCAGTCACCGTCGGGTGGTGCAGATAGATCGAGAAATCCTGCGGCAAAACGCCGTGATCGTAAATGTCCTGCAACAGTCCCTTATAGCGCGGCCCGAACAAGATCATGTGGTGCGCGATGCCCGGCCATGTTCCATCAAGCCCGAAATGGACGACGAACAGCGAGGGGCTGAACTTTTTACGGGCGAGCGATTTTGCATATTTCTGACCGCGCGGCGAGCCGGACAGCAAGTCTTTGTAGGAATGCATGATATCAGCATTGCTGGCGACCGCATCAAAGCGTTCGCGCCAGCCGCTCTTGGTTTCGACTTCGCTTGCTTTGGTCCCGACGGTATGCACTTGCACCACGGCATCGCCGACGCGCATTGTTCCGCCGAGCCTTTCAAAATGACGGACCATGCCAGCAATCAAGCGGTTGGTGCCGCCACGCGTCCACCATACGCCGCCGTCTTTCTCAAGCTTGTGAATTAGCGTGTAGACAGAGCTCGTCTTCATCGGGTCACCGCCAACCAGCAAGGTATGGAAGCTCAATCCTTCGCACAATTTCTCGTTCTCGACATATTTCGAAACAATCGAATAGACGCTGCGCCAAGCCTGCTGCTTCATGAGCGCGGGCGCTGCTTTGAGCATGCTTTTGAAATCAAGAAACGGCTTATGGCCTAGCTCAAGATAGCCCTTTTCATAGCATTCAGCGGAATATTCCAGAAAGCGTTGATAGCCTGCCACATCAGCTGGATTGAGCTTTGCAATCTCTGCGTTCAGCTCGTTTTCGTCATTTGAGTAGTCGAAGTTTGTGCCATCGGGCCAATTGAGCCTGTAGAAAGGCATCACCTTCATCAGTTCGACGTCTTCCGCCATGTCATGGCCAGAAAGCGCCCATAGCTCTTTCAAGCAATCGGGGTCCGTCACCACAGTGGGCCCGGCATCAAACGTGAAGCCATCTTTTTCCCAGAAATACGCTCTGCCGCCCGGCTTGTCGCGCGCTTCAACAACAGTTGTCGCGATGCCCGCTGATTGCAGCCGGATTGCCAATGCCATGCCGCCAAAACCGCTGCCCACCACGCAGGCGCGCTTGCCTTCATATTTGCTCGGATCGGCTTTTGAGACAGCGCCCTCGGCAGAGCTGATATCGCTGGTTACTGGGGTTTCGACATTCATGCCGGTGTCTCCGTAGAAAGAGGCGTGCCGCGGGACAGCAACGCTTTGATTGCCCGCGCAATAGGTACGGGCGGTTCGCCGCTGAGGATGCGGATCTTGTCCGACAAGGTAGAGCCGCCTGCATAGAAACGTTCCACCAGATCATCGGACAAGTCATAGAAATGCTGGAACACCACAACTCGTTCCTCAGGCGTTGCCGCTTCAAACAGCATGCGAGAAAGCATTCTGTAGAAGCTTGTGCGGCGCCAGTGGTTGTCAGAGCGCTTGCGGCAAAACTGTGCGAGCGCCTTTCCGGTGGTTTCCGGCTGAGTCGTCAGGAGCTCGGCGATGGCAAGCGCATTGCTCGCAGCAAAGGGCAGCGTATAGCTGGTGAGCGGATGCGAAAACCCGCCTTGCGCGCCGGCCATGGCAACGCCCGGTACACGCCGTTCCGCCAAGGCTGCGTTGAGATTTCCGCCGCTCAGAACGGGTAGGATACCGGTTTCATGCATGACCACTTCGCCGTGCCACCCATGGCGCGCTGCGTAGGCCTGAGTGCGGCTCCACAGCAGGTCTTTGTCCATACGCGGGTGGTCGGCATAATATGTGTCTTCGATAAAGACCTCGCCCTCGCTCAGCGGCAGGACATATACAAAACGATAGGCAGATTCATTGCCGTATGGAGCGACCTGATCGACGGTCGCGTCCATGATGACAGGACGGGTGAGGCCATGCGGCTCCTCGCAGCGGATATGCTGGCCGAGAAAGACCTGCCAGCCGCCGGCCAAATGCGCGCTCGGTTTGAAGGTGCGGCAATCAATCACGCGCTTGGCGTCGATCCGCTCGCCATTTGCCAGCGTAATCCCGCCAGCATCAAGCGCATCAACTCGAGTGTTCAAACGCACGCTGTCAGCTGGCAGCTCTCGGGTCAGAAAGCGATGAAATTCTTCGCTCGCGAGCGAACGATACCCTGTCTCCAAAGTTTTCTCATATTTGGGAAAGGCGATGTCATAGCCTTCGTCCCAGCGATTGATCGCAAAGCCTGCGAGCAGCTGTGCGCCTGCCTCATCAAGGTCTGTGTCAAACCAGCTCCAGCGGTGATTGCCGCCAAGCGTTTCGCCTGCTTCGGCCAGCACAAAGCGCAGATCTGGCGCATTGCGATGCAATGCGAGCGCGATCAGCCCGCCGGCAAGCCCGCCGCCTGCAATTGCTACATCATACGCCCGTTTATCCATTGCTGGAATGCCCTAGGCGAGCGCGCGAGACGGAGCAATGCCAAGTCTTGATGAGATTGCCGATCCTCAGCCAAAGACCAGAATTCCCTTGCCAAGCCACGCAGCGTGATTCATTTCGAGTAATTCATGGGCAAGCTTATTCCCAATCGCATGACCATTCTGGTTTCGGCCGGGCTCACTGTCGTGACCGTTTTGATCCTGCTCGCGATGGATCGTCCACCGATCTGTGAGTGCGGATATGTGAAATTTTGGCATGGCCAAATCAACGATGCGGGCAATTCGCAGCATATCTCAGACTGGTATACGCCTAGCCACATCATCCATGGGATGATTTTCTATGCGCTGGGTTGGTGGCTGTTTGTAAGGCGCGCATGGGGCGGCGCAAACGCATTTCGTTGGGGCTTGCCGCTGTCGGTGTTTCTGGAGGCTTTTTGGGAAGTGCTGGAAAACACGCCTATGGTCATCGACCGGTTCCGCTCTGTCACAGCCAATTTCGGCTATTCCGGCGACAGCGTCCTGAATTCCTTTGCTGACATTGGCTGGATGAGCTTCGGCTTTTGGCTGGCTCTACGACTTCCGGTAAAACTCACCATCGCGCTTGCGCTTATTGGAGAGATCATTGCAGCAATCGTGGTGCGCGACAATCTCACGCTCAATGTGATCATGCTCATCTTTCCGATCGAGGCCATTGCCGAGTGGCAAGCGGCAAGCACGCACGGCTAAACGCTGGAAATTGGAATCGGAAGTGTAACTAAGAATTCCTTCTGCGCGAATTGGAAGCCAGAAACCTATCGGCCAAAGGGGGCAAACCATGGAATTATCGCTGAAGAAGACCACTCAGATCATAGCGGCCTTGCTCCTGCTCGCAGCGCTCAGTCAGCCAGTATATACGGCTCTTTACCAGTTCGCGCCTGATGTCGACCGGCTGTTTATCTGGAAAATTGAAGCTTTGATCTTTGTGCTGCTGGCCGCTTTTTCCGGTTCTGCATTAGTGATGGCCAAGCGTTATACGCTGGGATTTTCAGCCATCGCTTTTGCGGCTGTCTTGAATGTCATTCAGGTTGGCATTGGTCTCACACAATTCGGACCATTTGGTGAGGCTGCAACTGCCAATCCGGATCTTGGCAGCGTCGCGTTTTCTGTCATCGCCTATTCCTTCTTTGGCTATAACGCAGCGAAGCTCCTTCTTGGCCTGGCTGCGTTGGTTTTTGGTTTGGCGGCAGTGCATAGCGGGGCCAGAGGTCTGGGAGGTCTGACGGCTTTGGTCGGCGTCATCGCGCTGATCGCTAACGCAATCGTCATGATGTTCGGCTTGCAAGGTTTCCTGCCGTCACCTGTTGCGGGTGGATCTGGTGTTCTAGCGACCTTGCTTTTGGCAATTTGCCTGTTGCGCCACTCTGAGGCCGGATAAGCGATAACCGAAGGGCCAGCGGAGCAGCGTCAGGATTCCTGCACTCTCGCGACGAAATCCTTGGCTTGGTCAGTCAGAAGGCTGGCTTGCTCTTCCAAACCTTTGGCAGAGCCCAGCAGCTGATCGGCCGCTGACCCCACTGCATTCGCCTGATCGAGCAAATCAGAGGCATTGGCTGAAACAGCGTC
>WTKI01000303.1:4417-7162 GCA_011524425.1 Altererythrobacter sp.
ACCCCACTGCATTCGCCTGATCGAGCAAATCAGAGGCATTGGCTGAAACAGCGTCCGTCCCGCGGGCGGCAAGATCAATACTATGAGCCAAATCTTTCCCGGCCACAGACTGTTGGTCAACCGCTGTTGCGATAGCGATCGCCGTTGTCTCTAGCTCTTTGACGCGCTCGCCAATATCATGGAGCTCTTCAACCCCTGATCGTGTCGATGCTTGAATCGAGTGGATCTGGTCAGTGACATCATCGGTCGCTTTGCTTGTACGAGAAGCCAGTTCTTTCACTTCAGAAGCAACAACCGCAAAACCGCGACCAGTTTCACCGCCGCGTGCAGCTTCGATTGAAGCGTTCAAGGCCAGAATGTTTGTGCGTCCTGCGATTGATTGGATCAGCTCTACGATCTGGCTAACTTCATCAGCGGAATCTGACAGAGCGGAAATGGTCTTGTCTGTGCCAGCTGCGACAGTTGAAGTCTCGCGTGCCAGACGCTCAGATTGCGAGGCTTGGCGGCTAATTTCTGCAATCGACATAGCGAATTCATCTGATGCTGCCGCTGCTGAAGCAACGCTGCTAGCAGCTGATTGCATCGCATCGACAAGCTCTTGAGCTTGGCTGGACGAACCATGGGCTGTCGTAGCCATTTCCCGAGCCGTCGCATTCAACTGGCTTGCTGCAGAAGCCACATTAGCTGCAATCTTGCCGACCGTGCTTTCAAACTGCTCTGCTACCATGCGCAGCTCTTGTTTGCGCTTTTCATTGTTCACCAAGCGCTCTTTTTCAGCATCGTCCCGGACTTTATAAAGCTCGTCGATCTTAATCCCTGCCTTGAGCAGAAATGCTGAGGTGCGCGCCAGTTCGCCAACTTCATCTCTGCGTTCCAATCCTGGAAGAGTGATATCCCTCGCGCCGTCAGCTAACCTGCGTGTTTCACTGATGAGCGTGTTCAACGGATCGACAAAGTCGCGGCGGATCGCACTTGCAGCAAGTATGACCCATGCAATTCCGACAAATCCGGCAACGCCCTCTACGATCAACGCAGTATGTGCCCACTGTTCATCGACGAAATGTAGAGCTGAAGCACCGAGGACCGTTACAAACAAAATCATTAAAGTCACGGTGAAGAGTTTGAATTTTCGAGCAAGAGGAATGTCGTTGACCATTTTCCCGAAGCCGCTTGCAGTTTCGTAAGAGTCAACTTCAGTATCTACAGCCGAGATGTCCGCCTGCATATCTGTTGCAGATAGCGGACTGACCGTAGGAGCATAATCACCTTGCAAGATCTGTGTTTCAACACTCATCCCGAGTTATCCCATAAATGCCGTCTTTGTCCGAAGGGATAACGGGAAGTCCTTAGAAACGTGTTAACCGTGAAAAATGACTTTCATTCGTGAAAAGAAAAGCGGGTAGGTTTGCCCGGGCTTACAGGGACTTCCGCTGTTTTCATCTTGTGATGGCCCTTGCAATTGCGGGAATCGGCATTTTCAAAGCGGAATTTTTGACGATTTCCGAAGCAAAATTCCTCTGCCCCATATCCATATGAATTCGTTGGGGAAATGGCGGTCAACATGACGTTGCCTCGCTTGGGGCGCCCGGTTTCTTTGTCCACCAGTTTAGTATTCCAGCATGACCCGCGCTGCACTCTCCACCAACCTTGTGAGACATAGGATTCGTCTTGATAACTTGCCATTGCGACGTCGATGAACGGCGAAGCGGTGTCATTGCAGATAGATAAAGTGGTATCGCTAGGCTTTTTTACGCCGGGATTGAACGTAAAGGTGTTAATCGCACCGGGTTCAACGATGAACTCTTTTGACCCGAGCAGCATATCGCTTTTGCGGTCGCAGGCTTTCATGTCAGCATTGCGGAACGTGAACCGGTCATCGCGATCGACGCAGAATTGCGCATCGGTCAAAGGCCAGTCGGAAAACTCGGCTGTCGCCATCATATAGACTTCGCCTCCGTAAGGCCCGCCGGTTTCATCTTTAGGCAATTTGACATCGGCGCAGGCATTATCACGCAATTCCCACCAGCCTTGCGATTTCCAGCCGGCAGGGCGGATGGCGTTGCCTTTGTCCCAATAGGCCAACGCGGAATAGAGGAAGTCTTCGCCCGACCGATTGCACACTCGCACGATTGTAGGATCAAGCGGGTAATACTCCGGATCGGGATAGGCAGCGTCATAATCATCGTAATCTGGCGGACGACCCTCAAAAGAGTGGCTTGCGCGCGGCATTCGATAGTTGGCTGCTTGGACAGAAGTGTATGATTTGACATAGGCTACGTCGATGCCAAGGCCTTTGCCGACCGATATTGTCAGGCTGGAGACGGTATTGCCATTGAAGAACAGGACAAAGCTGCCGCCTCCACCAATATTTGCAGCACCGCTGATGCCTTCGGCAGAGCCGCCAAACCCGCCACTGCCGGGTTGATTGGTGCCGCGATGCAGCCCCACTGACACGCCGAGGCCAGCGCCAACGCTCATATATTCATTGGCCGTCGTGCGGAAGCGGGTTGGCGCATACTGGCCGTGAACATCGAAGGCGATGCCATCTTCAACTTGCGACCCTGCTAGCAGTGCTGCTTCCGCGTAAAGGCCGATGCTGAGCGTGCGAAATCCGTTGGAACGGGCCATTTCCATAGTCTGTCGGAAGCACGATGTTGCGGTTATCTGATCGATGAATGCTTGCGATAGCGGATCGGCATTGACTGGAATACTCGCTGCACATCCGAGCCAGGTGCGGTTGATCTG
>WTKI01000303.1:7262-8430 GCA_011524425.1 Altererythrobacter sp.
GGTCCATCAGTGACGGGCAGACAAAGTAAGCATGCGCCGGTGACCAATATCAGCAGGCTGGAGATGGTCCTAAGTGCTCTCATCGTCTCGCTCTCTCGGTCAATCCTGAAACATCGTCTTGATTTGAAAATTATCAGATGATCGCGCGCCAGTGACTAGTGGAAAGACAGTATTCTTACAGTGGATTTGTTCATCTCAGAGTCTGCTTTCTCAAGTCGCTCACTGGACCCGGCTTACGATTCAGCCTAGAGCACTGGCATCCCCGGGGAGCCAGCGAGTCCTTTCTTCGGACAGTGGCTGAGAGGGGCGCGTCGCAGCGTCCGACCCGTTGAACCTGATCCGGGTTCGCATGCCGCGAAAAAGTGGAAACCGGTTTTTCGCTTTTCGGCTATGCGAACAAATTAATACCGGCGTAGGGAGCGGATGGCTTTCGGCCTGAAGTTCCCTTTCGCAACTGGAAAGAGAGAACGCTACACATGGCTGACATTAACTCCCCCATCGAGATCGGCGTAACCACAGGCCCTATTCGCGGCAGCCGCAAAGTGCATGTGGGCGCTCGCACGGGTAGCGGCATTCGTGTCGCCATGCGCGAGATCGATCTGGAAGGCGATGAGCCGTCAGTGCGCGTCTATGATACATCCGGACCCTACACCGATCCTGAGGCTGCGATTGATATCAATGCTGGCTTGCCGGGCCTGCGCAGCGAGTGGATCATGGCGCGCGGCGATGTCGAGGAGTATGACGCACGCGAAGTAAAGCCGGAAGATAACGGACAGCTCGGCCCAGACCGTTCTGGCGGGGTGCCTGCATTCCCTAATGTCGTGAAGCGGCCCTTGCGGGCGAAGCCCGGTCAGAATGTCACGCAGATGCA
This sequence comes from Altererythrobacter sp., assembly GCA_011524425.1. Lineage (GTDB taxonomy): Bacteria > Pseudomonadota > Alphaproteobacteria > Sphingomonadales > Sphingomonadaceae > Erythrobacter. The sequence goes on from WTKI01000303.1 coordinate 8,134, forward strand.
CTATGCGCGCCGCGGGATCATCACGCCGGAAATGGAATATGTGGCTGAGCGCGAGAACCTCGGGCGCGAAATGGCCGCGGACCTCATTGCCAGCAATCGCGAAGGCGCTGAGAATTGGGGAGCGAGTATCCCTGATTTGATAACGCCCGAATTTGTACGCGAAGAAGTTGCGCGGGGCCGCGCGATCATTCCGAACAACATCAACCATCCTGAATCAGAGCCGATGGCAATCGGGCGCAATTTCCTCGTCAAGATCAACGCCAATATCGGCAACTCCGCCGTCGCCTCTGATGTCGC
>WTKI01000303.1:8530-9746 GCA_011524425.1 Altererythrobacter sp.
ATCATGGCGAAATGGTGTCTGGCGCATCACAAAGAGAGCTTCCTTTACGAGCACTTCGACGAGATCACTGAGATCATGAAGGCATACGATATCGCCTATTCACTGGGCGATGGCCTGCGCCCCGGTTCCATTGCGGACGCCAATGACGAAGCGCAGTTTGCAGAGCTTTACACGCTGGGCGAACTTACACACCGCGCGTGGAAGGAAGACGTGCAAGTGATGATCGAAGGGCCGGGCCATGTGCCCATGCACAAGATCAAGGAGAATATGGACAAGCAGCTGGAGGTATGCGGCGAAGCGCCTTTCTACACGCTTGGACCGTTGGTGACGGACATAGCGCCCGGCTATGACCACATCACCAGTGGCATTGGGGCCGCGCAGATTGGCTGGTACGGGACAGCGATGCTTTGTTATGTCACGCCGAAGGAACACCTCGGCCTGCCCGACCGCGACGATGTGAAGGTGGGTGTTGTGACCTACAAGCTCGCGGCCCACGCGGCGGACTTGGCGAAAGGGCATCCGGCCGCAAAAGTCCGCGATGATGCGCTGTCAAAAGCGCGGTTCGAATTCCGCTGGCGCGACCAGTTCAACCTCAGCTTGGATCCCGATACGGCGGAGGATTATCACGACCAGACGCTTCCGGCAGAGGGCGCAAAGACTGCGCATTTCTGTTCCATGTGCGGGCCAAAATTCTGTTCCATGAAGATCAGCCAGGAAGTGCGCGACTTTGCCGGCAAACAGAACCAGAGCGCGGACGGCTTCCTGGAAAGCGGGCAGTCGGGCGCACAGGCCGCTCAGGCAAGCAAGGAAGCAGCGCTGAAAGGCATGGCGGAGATGAGCGCGAAGTATAAGGATATGGGGCAAAAACTGTATTTGCCGGATGAGTAATGGCCTCTCGGGATGACATGAACATTGCCATCAAAGCGGTGGTCGTACCGCATTTGCGCAGGCTTGAATTCAAAGGCTCCATGCCGCATTTTCGGCGCAGCCGCGCAGAGGCGATGGATTTGCTAAGCTTCCAATTCCGGTCAGGCGGCGGTTCCTTTGTGATCGAGCTTGCTCGGGTTCATCTTGAAGGCTTTGACTTTCATGGGCGGCATATTCCAGCAAGCAAGGCAAATGTGACCTATTGCAATGCGATGCAGCGCTACCGGCTTGGCGCTCCGCTCCCGCCCGAGCGAGGCGACCATTGGTTCGATTTTGCAACAAATGATCC
>WTKI01000303.1:9846-11686 GCA_011524425.1 Altererythrobacter sp.
CGCCTTTGAATTTGCGTCCCGGCCACATCTCCGGACTGAACCAGTCGCAGGCCATATCAGGCCGGGCATCGGCAAGCTCCATAAAGCCTTCAAAGGTCGACACAGCCTTTGCGCAGCGCAGCAGTTTGAGATTGCGGCAAGTGATCAGCGGCGAGAGGTCCTTGTCCGCTACGCTCACATTGGTCAGCCACAATTCCTTGAATGCAAAGCCATCGAGCGGGTCAAGGCTTTCCAGCTTTTGGGTTGTGTTGATTGAACCGTCGAGGTTTAGTTTTTCCAGTCTATTCTTGAGAGGCCGTATCCAGCGCAAATCAGCAAGGTGCTTGGCATTCTCGATGTCGAGATGCGTTAAGTGAGGTAGCCTTGCGACTGGCGTGAAGTCCGTGATTTTGCGCGGGCTATCAATCCGCAATTTGCGCAAATTGGGTAAGCGTTTGAGGCAATCGAGCGAAGTCGCCAAAGTCGGCCATTCAAGCGAAAGTTCCTCTAGCGAGGACATTTCGCAGATTTCCTCGAGCCGGTCCTGCTTGACTTTGTCCTCGCTCCAGATGCGCGGCTCAGAACTCAAAGCCCGCCTCTTTCGCTTCTGCAATCAATTCAGGCCCGGTCTTGCGTACAGTCTTTTGCGTAAAGCCATAATAGTCCGGCTGCTCATCAACGAAGATTTCCTCGCCCAGCGTCATGCCGCCGACATCATCGAATAGCCCTGCGAGGAAGGAATAGGCTCCTGTTGGGGTAAAGCAGTAAAACAAATTGCTACCGCATTGTGAGCAAAAGCCGCGTTCTGCCCAGCCCGATGATGTGTATCGTGTAATAAACTCTTCGCCTGTAAAGCTGACCTGATCATCCCCTTGGACAGCGATATACGCACTGCCGCACCAGCGGCGGCACATTTCGCAGTGGCAGGCCTCCAAATGTGGCTTTGCCGGTGTCATCGTGACCGTGACCTTGCCGCACAAACAATGACCTGTCAGCTCTGCTTTTGACATACCCTTTCTCCCGTCGCATCGCAGGCTTGCAGTCTTTCCTACGCAGCGCAAGGTGCCCTACATATGTGCGCATGAAATTCGCCAATTTTTTTGGAGTTTTTATGTCCTGCGCTGAAGGTGTTTTGCCAGCAGAGGTTTTTCATACTGGACTGTGTGTCATTTGTCCCAATTCAGCTAGAATGGTAAGGCAAAACAACAGGAAGAGTGAGGCATGACATGGGAAATTTGCGGACCGGATTGGCGCTTTGCGCAGGCGTAATGGTGCTGAGCGCATGCAGCCAGGATGAGCGTCCTGGAGAGGTTGATACCTTTGACGGGATCGGCGCTGACGAAGTGATCATGCTGACCGGGACGGAACCGTTCTGGAGTATGGAGATCAAGCAAGGCCTACTGCTCTACACAACGCCAGAGGATTTGGACGGTGAAGCCGCAACGGTGTCTCGTTTTGCTGGAAATAACGGGCTGGGTTTTGCCGGCGAGCTGTCTGAGCAGCCGCTTGCTGTCGCTGTGACGTCCGGTGAATGTTCAGACGGGATGAGCGATCGCACCTATCCTTTTACGGCCACTGTGACAGTGAAAGGTGAGCAGCTGAACGGCTGCGGATACACAGATCAAAGCCCTTTTGAAGGGGGTGAAGCGCCTTAGGTATCTATGCAGACGTGACGCCAGCGCGCTCAAGCTCTGGCTTCAATCTGCCGGTCAACCACAGGAACCACATGCGGAAATCGGCATAGAGCGACCAAAGCGGATAGGTGAAAGTCGCAGGACGGTTCTTCTCAAGCGTGAAGTGTGCAAGCCAGGCAAAGAAATATCCGGCCACAGGAAGCGCCCATAGCAATAGCCATTTTTGC
>WTKI01000303.1:11786-14825 GCA_011524425.1 Altererythrobacter sp.
CCAGGCAAAGAAATATCCGGCCACAGGAAGCGCCCATAGCAATAGCCATTTTTGCGTAGTGAGAGCGTAAACCGCGATCGCTACAACCATTGTGGTCCCTACGTAATGCAGCGCGCGGGTGGACGGCTTGCTGTGCTCGCGTAGGTAAAATGGCCAAAACTCAGTGAACGATTCATAGCGCGACGACATATCAGACAATCTCTTGAACCTAGGGCTGATGGGATATCATGAACTTACGGAGATGGAGCTCCAAATCTCGATCACTCAGTAGCAAAAGGGCGGGAACATTGCGAGCCGTTCGCAGTTATGAACTTATCCAGGTCGCATCGCAGACGGCCTGACAAGGAAAAACCAGTGAATACCGATGATCCATCAGGTCCCCGTTCCGGGGAGCAATCAAAGTTGCGCTTTGACGATGCGCCAGACCGTTTTCGGGAAGGGCATAAGTCTGACAAGTTTTCAGGCGCATCCGGCGTGCTATTTGAGCAAGCTATGGCGCAAACGCGCATGGCAATCTGCTTGGTTGACCCCAAGCAGGATGATTTGCCGATTGTGTTTGCCAACCGTGCTTTTCGCACCCTGACAGGCTATTCAGAAGAAGAGATCATCGGGCGCAATTGTCGTTTCTTGCAAGGCCCCGATACTGACCCTGAGCCTGTTGCGCGCATTCGCGAAGCGATTGCGCAAGAAGACGTAGTGGTGGTTGAATTGCTCAACTATCGCAAGGATGGTTCGTCATTCTGGAACGCTTTGCACTTAGGACCGATCTATAATGACGAAGGTGAACTAATCTACTTCTTCGGCAGCCAATGGGATGTGTCTGATGTGCGCGCAGCGCGCGCTGAAGAGCGCCATGCCAGGGAAATGGCGCGAGAGCTCTCGCACCGGATGAAGAATATGTTTGCTGTGATTTCCGGCATTGTGAATGTTACCGGCCGGGTGCGCGGTATTCAGGACGAAGCGGCTGAAATCAATGCGCGTATTCAAGCTTTGGGACGTGCTTACGAAACGACGCTCGATGATGCGTCATCTGGAAGTATAGAGGTTGGTCCCGCTATTCGCAGTGTTCTGGCACCTTATGGCCGGGATGAAGACCGGCTGGAGCTAGAAGGCAACGGAGTTCGGATGCCGTTTAGCTTGGTGTCGATTGTTGGCCTTATTCTCCATGAGCTTGCAGCGAACGCGACCAAATATGGTGCTTGGTTGCAAGAAGGCGGGGTCGTCAATGTGGCTTGGCAAGTGGCTAGCCATTCGAATGAATTGCACGTCACTTGGACAGAGCGTGGCGGTCCGAAGATTGACCGTGACCAGATCAAGCCGGGGACCGGTTCTGCAATTGTTGACCGGCTGTTGCGCAGCGCAGGCGGGACAATCGAGCGCGAATGGAACGAAAGCAGCTTCAAGGCCGTTGTCATAATGCCTCTATAGGACATGATATGAACAATTCGCAGACCCTTCTTCTTCTGGAAGATGAACCCTTGATCCTGATGGATCTCGAGTTTGCTGCAGAAGATTGTGGCTGCAACGTGCTTTGCGCGGCGACTACTAAGAGCGCCTTGGATATTATCGAACAGCACGGGGATAACATCGACGCTGCTGTGCTTGATGTGTCTCTGGCTGACGGACACACCTGCTTTCCGGTTGCGCATCAGCTCAAACGTCTTGGCATCCCCTTTATCCTGCATTCCGGCGACCTTGACCGCCATAATGAACGGATCCGCACGCTCGAAGCGGCGCGCATTTCCAAGCCGGCGCCCGTGGAAATGGTCATCGCCACAGCATTAGAGCAAATTTGCGTGCGCGATTAGCCTAGAAGGATGGGCTTCACTGAGTCGCTTTTAGGGCGCGTTCAGCGCTGAAATTTGAAGAAAAATCCATGAAACCGCCCGAATTCAGAGCAGATTGAGCCCGATTTGTCGCAATTCTCGGGCCAAATACCCTCTCAAATGGCGAAATCTGCCCCTAGACGGGGAAAAGTTGCCCTTGCTGCGTTCGGTCTGCTCGCCTTCCAACCGTAAAAGGCGTAGCCCCTTCCTCAGGAGGAGAAGAATTTTGTCGAGTTTCCCTGACTGGCTTGCATCAGCGCTTCCGCCTGCTGCCCGCCATCCCGGTCTGGCGGTTGCCAAGCTGAGCGATGCGCGCGGATTGGGTCGTGGCGGTTTTGCTTTGTCGAGCCCGGCATTCGCTGCGGGCGAGGAACTTGACCCCTGTTTCACTGCAGATGAAGAAGATGCAGTTGCGCCTCCGCTTGAATGGACTGCGCCGCCTCCGGGGATGCAGGAACTGGTCATCATTGTTGAAGATGCCACCACCGAAGGGCCTGAACCGCTTTGCCATTGGCTGGTCTGGGGATTGCCCAGCCAGAAAGGCAAGCTGCTTGAAGGGGAAGTGCCACAGCGCGCCGGTAAGAATGGCCGCGGTAACTCCGAATGGCTGCTGCCAGATTTGCCTGAAGGTGAACCTCATAATTTTGTGTTTCAGATGTTCGCGCTCGATTTGCCGCTCACATTGATGCCCGGCGCGACACGAGAAGAGCTTTTCGCTGAAATGGAAGGACATGTCACAGCCAGCGCAGTGCTGACAGCGACATACACCAGCAGCGACGAGGAAGAAGAATGGGATGAGGAGGATTGGGACTGATCTGGCCGTTCGCGGATGGATAGGTATCTCAGGCCTTCTTTGTATTACTAGCCTGAACTAGGAAAGGAACATGTCATGGCTGGCAAGAACAACGCACTGCAGAAGCCGGTAACGCTCTCTGCTGCTTTGGAGAATGTAATCGGCAAGGGTCCCATGACCCGCGCTCAGGTTACGTCAAAGGTGTGGGAATACATCAAGGCCAACAACCTTCAGAAGCCGACCGACAAGCGCACTATCGTGCCTGACGCGAAGCTGGGCGGTGTCATCGGCAATGATGAAATTTCCATGTTCAAGATGACTGCTGCGGTGTCAAAGCACCTCAGCTAAGTTCTAAGAACGTGTGAAGGGGGCAGTCCGGGGCGTTCAGCCTCGCACTGCCCTTTTTGCTTTTTACCAAGC
>WTKI01000376.1 GCA_011524425.1 Altererythrobacter sp.
TTGCTGAGCATGACGACTGGTCTCTCCTTGAAGACAAGCTCGCCGCAATCCGCAGGATGGGCGAAGCGCATGGGTCAGCACCGGTCCCGCAAGGCCATTCATCTGATTTTGAAGAAGCCAGCTAACGCGCCCATCAGCGGCTTTGAGCAAATTACCTGTATTGGCGATAACAGCTTGTCCACAAAGGCAATCTAGACCTCTTTTAATTGGACGCGATGCGTCCTAACGCGCTCTTCGGGATTGTTTTAATAATGCGTGCGGGCACTCAAAAATAAACCGTTCGCTAAGAGGATTTTTGCTAACCCGTAATAACCGAGTTAGAAGTTTTGCGGCGAGGGAGTAACGATTAGTAAACTGGTTTCCATAGAGCCAGCGACGGGCAAGGAGCTATGGCAAGGCAGCGTCAGTGACATTGACGCTTGCGCTAAACGCGCGCGCAAAGCCTGGCCGCAATGGGCGGCTATGCCTCTGACTGATCGGATTGAGCGTATACGCCGCTTTGCGCATGAAGTGCGCGACAGTGCTGAAGATTTTGCGCGTTTGATCGCTAAGGAGACCGGAAAACCGTTCTGGGAGGCGCGAACTGAAGTCGATGCCGTTATCGGCAAAGTGGAGATTTCAGTTAACGCCTATGCTGAACGCACCGGTAAGAAACGGCTTGATAGCGCCGCGCAAGGAACATCTGCTGTTCGCCACAAACCGCACGGCGTCATGGCGGTTCTGGGCCCTTACAATTTCCCTGCCCATTTGCCGAATGGCCATATCATTCCAGCGCTCATTGCTGGAAACTGCGTCGTCTTTAAGCCGAGCGAAAAAACCCCGGCTGTCGGGGAGTTCCTTGTCTCGTGCTATCACAAGGCAGGCATACCCGATGATGTCGTTCAACTCGCCTTGGGTGAAGTGGAAGAGGGTAAGGCATTAGTTGCGCACCGGGAGATCGACGGAGTTCTGTTTACCGGATCGGTGCAAGCAGGGATCGCAATCAACAGAGCGCTCGCGAAGAATCCCGGCAAAATGATCGCGCTGGAAATGGGCGGTAACAACCCCATCGTTATGCTCGATACACCGCGCTTGGATGACGCAGCGGCTCTTGTTGTCCAGTCTGCGTTTACCACCGCCGGGCAAAGATGCACTGCGGCACGCAGGCTAGTGGTTCTGGAGAGCGTTTTCGAACCTCTCATGGAAGTCCTGCTTCCAACTGTGCGCCGGATCCTGGTCGACGAGCCCTTCGCTGACCCTGCCCCTTTCATGGGACCGGTTATTGATAACTCCACAGCTCAAAAGCTGGCGGAGAGCTTTCTCTACCTGATTACCAATGGCGGAAAGCCATTGAAGCATATGCGCCGGCATGACGAGGATAAACCTTTCCTGACACCCGGCGTGATTGATGTGACGGAGATGAAAGACCGTCCGGATGTGGAATTGTTCGGGCCACTTCTGCAGGTTGTTCGTGTGCCAGATTTCGATGCGGCCATAAAAGAAGCGAACAACACCCGGTTTGGCCTCTCCGCATCGCTCATCGGCGGCAGCACGCAAGACTATAACCGTTTCTGGGCCAATGCGCGGGCTGGCATCATTAACTGGAACAGACCCACCAACGGCGCATCATCGGCTGCGCCATTTGGCGGTGTTGGCTTGTCCGGAAACCATCGTCCCGCCGCATTCTATGCCGCCGACTACTGCGCTTACCCAGTAGCCAGCACTGAGATGGAAGAACCCAAAGCCACCTTGGGCATTGGCCTTAGCGAAGCGGAATAATACCGCAGCAACAGACCGGCGCGCATTATGAACGGAAAAGGCGCCCCCTGCTCAAAGAGCAAGAAGCGCCTCCCACAACCCTCAGTACTGAGGTCTGCTCTCGGGCCGTTGGTGGGATGGCCCAAGTCCGAAATTTCGAACAGAACAGCTCTTGCGTGAGCCTGTCCGTGAAGCCTTACCGGCAGCGCGAATTGCTTCGGTCTATGGCTCTGCCAAGGATGGCACCGCCCGCCGCGCCAAGGATCGCGCCCAGTGTCCTGTCACCGCGCCCGGCGATCTCATGTCCGGCCAACGCTCCTACACCTGCTCCGATCAAAAGACCGGTCGTGCCGTTTTCCTTGCGGCAGTAATAACGCCCGTCACGCCCGCGCCAGATGCGCGTATCGCGGTAGACACGCTCGCCGCGATATGAGCCCTGCCCATAACCGCGATCATAATAGTAGTGGCGGTGCTTGGCTTTTTTGCGCTTGTGGCCATAGGTCATATCACCCAGGACATTGGCAGCGGTTACACCGTTTTGAGGCGCGGCAATGTCAGCAGCCATGGCAGGCGCAGAAAACGACAATGCAGCTGTAGCAGTCAAGACTAGCGCAAGTTGTTTCGCGTTTGTGAATGGCATTTTTGAAACCCTTCTCTCACTCAATCGGCGGGTCGGACAATACCTCCGCTTCATCAGTACGTTCATGTATAGAGCATTGAACCTGAACAGAATGCAACGCGATCGTCAGCTATGTTCATATTCGGTGAGTGGTGCATGAACAAATGACGAATTGAGCGATTGACGCTGCCAATGTCGGGCCCTAGCGCGCAGACCATGGGAGCAACTCAAATCCAGCCGCCAGACCGGAGCGGAATCGCAGCAGCGCTGGGCGCTTATCTGTTGTGGGGCTTCCTGCCGCTGTATCTGGTTCTCCTACGCGAGATACCTGCATTCGAATTTGTCGGTTGGCGGATTATCTGGACGGTTCCGATCTGTTTCATATTGATTGGATTGCGAAACCAATGGTCAGAAATCAAAGCTGCGGTTTCAGCAACAAAGACACTTGGTTGGCTGGCTGTCAGCGCGGCGCTTATCGGAGCCAACTGGCTAATCTACATCTGGGCGATCCATGAGAACTACGTCTATGCCGCCAGCATGGGGTATTACCTGAACCCCTTGCTCAATGTTTTGCTCGGCACGGTCTTCTTGCAGGAGAAGCTATCGCGCAAGCAATGGCTTGCTGTGGCAATAGCGAGCGCTTCTATCGCTTCGCTTCTGTTTGGAGCGTTTTCAACCTTGTGGATTTCCCTGTCACTCGCAGGCACATTCGGGTTCTATGGCCTGGTCAGAAAGCAAACCCCTGTAGGCGCTCTTCCGGGGCTGACGATAGAATCCGTTTTACTGCTGCTGCCATCTTTTGCGATTGTCTGGTGGTATGCGCAAACGCCAGCAGGTTCGAGCTTTGGCAGCCAGCTTGATACCAGCCTGCTGATTGTACTGGGTGGTGTGGTTACCGCTGTGCCGCTGCTGCTGTTTGCAATCGCAGCCCGCAAGCTGGCCTATTCAACCTTAGGCTTCATCCAATTCCTAGCCCCGACAATTGTCTTCATCCTAGGCCTCACAGTCTTTGGGGAAGAACTGCAATTGGCAGAGCTCGGCGCTTTCATCTTGATATGGATCGCCATTGGCATCTTCGTCAGTGACTTGTTCACTAAGCGCCGCGAACCGCTGCAAAGCTAATCGACCAGCTTCCAATCGAGCGTTTGACCGGCATGAAAAGGAACAATGTCCTCGCCTGCTGCAGTAAGCATTTCAGGCACTGAATGCGGATCACGCTGCAAGGTTATGGAAGTCTCATTCACAGGCAGCTTGTAAAAGGCAGGCCCGTGCAGCGACGCAAACCCTTCAAAATGCTCAATCGCATTTTCTTCTTCAAACACCGCCAAATAGCTTTCCAAGGCAAAGGGCGCATTGAAAATGCCCGCACACCCACAAGCGCTTTCCTTATCATGACGCGCATGCGGCGCGCTGTCTGTGCCGAGGAAGAACTTGGGATTGCCAGATGTCGCCGCTTTACGCAGAGCTAGCCGGTGCTGCTCGCGCTTGGCAACAGGCAGGCAATAAGCGTGCGGACGCATTCCGCCGACTAGCATCGCATTGCGGTTTATGTGGAGATGCTGCGGCGTAATAGTGGCGGCAACATTGGGACCACACTCAAGTACAAAATCCACTGCATCGCTGGTCGTTATATGCTCAAAAACCACGCGAAGCTTGGGAAAATCTTGAATGATGCCGCGCAAATGGCGTTCGATGAACTCAGCTTCCCGGTCAAAGATATCGATATCGTCCGTCGTCACTTCGCCGTGAATGCAAAGAACAATGTCTTCAGCTTCCATACGCGCGAAAACCGGAGTTAGCTTCGCGATATCGGAAACTCCATGCGCGGAATTGGTCGTAGCGTTGGCCGGGTAAAGTTTCGCTGCTGTAAACACCCCATCCGCCGCGCCGCGCGCCAGGTCATCGGGATCCGTGCTGTCCGTCAGATAGCAAGTCATCAACGGAGTGAAATCCACGCCTTCTGGCACCGCTGACATGATCCGGTTACGATAGGCCGCGGCACTGGCTGTATCTGTCACAGGCGGCGTCAAATTGGGCATGACTATCGCGCGCGCAAACTGTCTTGCGGTGAAAGGCACAACATCGCGCATCATGTCCCCATCGCGAAAGTGCAGATGCCAGTCATCCGGGCGGCGAATTGTCAGCGTTTGAACCATGCAAAACCCGATAGGCGCGAGCGCTGACACTTTCCAGCCCCGCTATTGAGTATTAGGCGCTTATCGCATGTCACGAATCATTTTTCTCGCATGTGAGACAACTGTGCCGGATTCCCCATGCAGGCGGGAAGACGCCTACGAGCATGACCTGTCCGTCGCCGCTATTGAGCCAGCACTTGCAGCACAAGGCCTCAGCCTTGACGTAATCGATTGGGAAGCGCCGATTGAGTCATTCGCAGGCGCAGACCTTATCCTGCTCGGGACCTCTTGGAACTATCAGGACAAGGAAGAGGCCTTCCTTGCCAAGCTCGACGCCTTAGAGGCAATGGGCATGATCGTGTGCAATCCGGCTGAGGTGGTGCGCTGGAATATCGACAAGCGCTATCTTGCACGAATGGAAGAGCTTGGCGTGCCAACAATTCCTACGCTGTGGGTCGATAACGCCAGCGCGCGTGACATCGCGGCTGCGCAATCACATTTTGCAACAGATCGCATTGTCGCAAAACGTCAGGTTGGTGCAGGTGCAGAAGGGCAGTTCCTGTTCAGTCCGGACAACCCCGTCTCGCACGGCTGGGAAAGCGAACGGCCGATGATGCTCCAACCCTTCCTGCCATCGATCCAGGATGAAGGTGAGCTGTCCTTCATCTTTATCGACGGTGCGCCCAGCCACGTTCTCAATAAACGCGCGGCCTCCGGCGAGTATCGTATTCAATCGCTCTATGGCGGGATAGAGCTGACAATCGAGCCGTCAAAGAGCGATATTGCTGCAGCTCAAAACGCCTATGACAAACTGCCATTCCCTGCTCCGCTTTATGCCAGAATTGATATGGTCCGCAGCGGTAACGGTGATTTGCTGCTTATCGAAGCGGAACTGATCGAGCCTTATCTGTATCCGGTACAAGGCCCCGAGCTTGGGCCACGACTCACGCAGGGTATCTTGAAACGCCTTGAAGCGCGCGCATACGCCACCACTTAAGCATCATGCCACAAACCCATCTGTCCAGCCGGGCTCTTGTTCGGTTATCGCCTCGAGACACGTCGGAAGATGTCCGCGCGTTTTTGCAGGGTCTTGTGACCAATGATGTGAGCGGCGAGCTGCCGGTTTATGCAGCCCTCCTCAGCGCACAAGGCAAAGCCATGTTCGATTTTCTCGTTTGGGAAGATGACCGCGACATCCTGCTCGATTGCGAAGCATCGATTGCGCCTGATCTGGTCAAGCGCTTGTCGCTTTACCGCTTGCGGCGCGCGATCGACATCGCAGTAGACGAAACGCTTGCAGTGCATTGGTCGAGCGAGCCTGCAATCGGCGCGGTTGCTGATCCACGTTTGCCAGAATTGGGAAATCGGTGGATTGCGCCGCTCGATGATAGCGAAGCAGCCGATGAAGCATGGTTGGCCCACCGCCTTTCGCTCGGCGTGCCAGAAGGCCAGGCCGAGCTTGGCGATATCCTATGGCTGGAAACCAATGCGGTGGAACTTAACGGCGTGAGCTTTGAAAAAGGATGCTATGTCGGCCAGGAAAACACCGCGCGGATGAACTGGCGGCAAAAGGTCAATCGCCGCTTAGTGATTGTTCCCATCGCGCGCTCGGACGAAAAGCGCTGCAAGATTACCTATCCCGATTTGGGTCTGGCAGTGGACCATTTACGAGTCGATGCACTTAGCTCAGACAACCTGCCAAATTGGCAAAGCAGCGCAATCACGTCGTCTGATTAGTTTGCGCAAGCGCGCCTACGAGCATCAGCTCTGCCCGGTCACGCGCAGCGGTTTCAGGCAAGCCGAGAGATTTAGACAAGGCTTTGCCGATCAAGGCATCGCCCATCGCCATCAACACCAGGGCTTGCGTCACTTCATGGACGTGCGTGACTTGCCCATGCGCCACAGCTTCGTCTGGGGCGATGTCATCCACAAGCTCATGGATAGTTTCTACAATCGGACTTAAAGCGTCTTCATTGCCGGTGAGGATCATCCAGCTCGCCAAAGCACCTGCCCCCTCTTTGTCGAACGCATCAAAGGCAAGATCAACGACTTCACGCGGATGGCCCAACCCTGCCCGGCTGGCTTCAACCGCTTCCTTGATTGTTTCGCATACAGTCTCACACAAATGCCGGGCCAATTCCTTTTGAAGACCAGCTGCGGAACCGAAGTGATGCAGCAAATTGGCATGGGTGCGCCCCACTCTTGAGGACACGGCCTTTAGCGTGACTGCCTGCGGACCAGCTTCGATAAGCAGTCCACGCGCCGCTTCCAGCGCTGTCTGGCGCGATTCTTCAGGTGAAAGTCGTTTTCGGCTTGCCATTGGTTATGTGTCTTCCCGTCCCCACGCGCAAAAGCAATTTAGCTTGGTTGGCTAGATAAAGGCCAACTGGAACGGGAACAAGGCCACAGAGCGACATCCCCTCTGACGTTTTAGCCAGCATGCTATTGACATCAATGTTAATAGAGGCTACTGACAATGATGTAAGTTATTTTCCGGAGCCGACACAGCCATGAACGCACACACCTCGATTGATCTTGCCAGCACACCCAAAGGTCCGACACCGGAAGATCTGGAAATCACAGTCCGCGACGAGCGTTTTGCGCGCGGCATCGAAGCGCGCCGTTGGTGGCTTGGCGGAGACCCTGTTGCCACGGCATGGATGAACGCGCTGTCCGCAACTTTTCCGCGCGGCGAAGCGTTTTTCATCGAATCGGTCAAAGCCTTCCGTGATGGTGCGGACCCGAAGCTTTCGGCGGAAATCCGCGCCTTTGTTAAGCAGGAAATCAATCACACCCGCGAACATGTTGCGTTCAACCGGATGGCAGCAGACGCAGGATATGACATCGAAGCGATCGACAAGCGCGTGGAAAAATTGCTGGCAGAACTCAAAGACCGTCCGGTTGTGTTGAATCTGGCGGCGACAATGGCGCTGGAGCATTTCACTGCGATGCTGGGCCATGAGCTGCTGAAAAACCCTAAATATCTGGAAGGCGCTGACGGTGATCTGGGTGATTTGTGGCGCTGGCACTCTGCGGAAGAGATCGAGCACAAGGGTGTCGCCTATGACACCTGGATGCATGCAACGCGCGATTGGAGCCGCTGGAAGCGCTGGAAAGTCAAAAGCCTGATGATGCTGCTAGTGACTACCCGCTTCATCAAGCATCGCAGCGAAGACACCATGGAGCTGCTTGCACAGGATGGCCTGACCGGCTGGAAGTGGCGGCTGGCGCTCGCCAAATATTTGCTCGTCAGCCCAGGCTTCCTGCGCCGTATTCTGCCTGGTTGGGTCGCTTACTTCCTACCCGGTTTCCATCCCTGGAATGAAGATGATCGCGAGTTGATTCAGCTCTATGAAGGCGATTTCGAAGCTGCACTTATGCCTGCGGAGTAAATCTCCTCTCCGGCAGCGCAAAAAGGCCTCGCAGTGACTGGACTGCGAGGCCTTTGTCTTAGCTGAACCGGCGCTCAGGCCGCTTTAGGCCACATATCGTCATCTTCAGCGAGGTCGATAGCGTACCGCAAAGACGGCGCTTTTCCACCGCGCGCGAGAGAGAACTGCGCTTTACGCTCACCTGTTGGCTTAAAACCGACCTTGCAGAGCACCCTGCCTGATGCAGGATTGTCGGTGAAGTGACCGGCTTCGATCCGCTCGATGCCAAGGCTTCGCGCTACCTCAAGCACACCGCGAACAGCTTCTGTCGCAATGCCTTGCCCCCAATGGCTGCGCGCAATCCAGTAACCGATCTCAACGCACCCTTCTTCGCAGCGCTCGTGGCAATTTAATCCGACCATACCAACCAGATTCGAGCCATGCTCGCCCGGCATGGTGATCACAAATCGAGGGAGATTATCCGGCGCTGGTCGCGCAAGGAAGTCTCGCGCGTCTTTCAATGTGTACGGCCACGGCGCGCGAGCGAGATTGCAAACCACTGCGCGCTCGCCAATTCCAGCGAATAGCGCATCTGCATCTTCAGGCCATGCAGGCCGCAACAGCAGCCTTTGCGTAATATGAAACATCGGATTTCTCCCAATGGAGTCGACGCACTGGGTTCCTACGCCAGCCACGTGACAATTGCATGATAGGCGGAGGCAGAACCTCGCCCGATTTGGAGGGAGAAACGACAAGAGGGAGAAGGGTCGGCCCCTTCTCCCTCTTGGTGAGCCAGCTCTGGCTGGCTAGGACCGTCCCTTCTGGACGATCCTTTTATTGAACCGTCCGCTTATTCGGCTGCTTCGGCCAACATGTCGACTGACACGTATTTGCGGCCAAGCTTGCCCTTGTGGAATCGCACCACGCCATCTTGGAGCGCGAACAGCGTATGGTCCTTGCCCATGCCCACGTTTGAGCCCGGGTAGAACTTCGTGCCGCGCTGACGCACGATAATGTTGCCAGCGATTACACCTTCGCTGCCGAACTTTTTGACGCCAAGGCGACGACCAGCTGAATCACGACCGTTACGTGATGAACCGCCTGCTTTCTTATGTGCCATCGTCCGTAATCCTTACTTCTTGTCTGCGGCTTTAGGCGCTGCTTTCTTCGCAGGTGCCTTTTTCGCAGGTGCTTTCTTAGCTGCCGGTTTCTTCTCAGCTGCAGCCTTAGGCGCTGCTTTCTTAGCAGGAGCTTTCTTCGCAGCAGGTTTCTTAGCTGCCGCTGGTTTCGCTTCTGCTTCAGCTTTCTTCGGTGCAGCCGCTTTCTTAGCTGGCGCCTTTTTCGCGCCTGCACCCACGTCAGTAATGCGCAAAAGCGTCATCTGCTGACGATGGCCCGCCTTGCGGCGGTAATTGTGACGGCGACGCTTCTTGAAGACGACGACTTTCTCGCTCTTAGCTTGAGCGATGATCTCAGCTGAAACCGTCACTTTCGAAGCATCAGCCAGCTTGTCACCGTCGCCAGCGAGCAGAACATCGCCCAGCGTCACTGTGTCGCCCGCTTCACCAGCGAGTTTTTCGACTGCAATCTTGTCTCCGGCGGCAACCCGGTATTGCTTGCCGCCTGTGCGCACTACTGCGAACATGGTCGTATCACTTTCAATCTTGTGCTGTGCCCCTTCACCCGTGGAAAAGGCGCGCCCGACGCCCCGCAACAAGCGGTCTGCCGGAAAGAAGCGTGCCGTTAAGGGAAGAGAGGCCTCAAGTCAACGCCAGATAGCGGGTTTTTGGCCCTTTGAAGCACGCTTTCTCTAAGCACACCTCTTGTAACCACTCAATGGGTGGCGCGGGCCAGTGACTATGATATGACGGTCACCATGGATCGCACAGGAAAAAGATTTGCGTTGATGGTGTGTGCGATTTGCACAATTGCGACCGGCTGCGCAGGTGGATCTGACCGGTATCCAAGCCTTGCTGTACGCGATGCAGAGCGCATTCAAGGCACGTTCGAGCCAGTCGATTCGAGTGACGCCGTCACTAAGCCTCGCCCAGCCCCACCTGGCCAGCAGTCCCAGTTGAATGCATTGCTGTCCGAGGCCGGAGCAGTTCATGCAGATTTCATGGAATCCGTGCCTGCTGCGCAAGACCTTATCCTGGCAATTGACGAGACAGGGCCGGAGAACAAAGCGTGGGGCGATGCGCAAGTGGCTTTGGCCGCGCTTGAGTCCCGGCGGAGCCAGGCAGCGATTGCATTAGGCGATATGGACCTGCTTTATGCCAATGCGAGCGCTGATTTTGTTGAACGGAGAGAAATTGACGCGGCGCGCCAGCAAGTCATAGCGCTGATAGAACAGGAAGATGCGATCCTGGCTGAGCTTCGCAGACAAATTTCGCAATGAGTCTCGCTTGCGCTGAATGCCCTGTCAGAGACAGCGCTGCATGCGCCGTGCTGAGCGAAGAGGAACGCAAGGCCCTCGCGTCCGCAGGACGCACACGCAAATTGTCTCGTGGTGAACTGCTGTTTGCCGCAGGTGATACTGACACGGCCTGCGCGACGCTCGTTACCGGGGCACTAAAGGTTGTAGCGCACAACGTTGACGGCAACGAGCAAATACTCGCGCTGATCCATCCATCGGGCTTCATCGGCGAAATGTTCGCGCCCTTCGCTCAGCATGACGTCGTCTCACTGACAGACAGCCAGTTATGCACGTTTGCACGCAAGGATATGGAACGCGCGATCGACGAATATCCAGCCCTTGCCCGGGCACTGCTTCGCCGCAGTCAGGAAGACCTGCATTCTGCCCGCAGCATGCTGGAGCGCACAGCACGCGCTAGCGCTGAGTCGCGATTGGCTGCATTGATCCATGACTTCGCGCATGCCGCCAGCGATTCGCCATGTCATCCTGCCTCGCAGTTCGACTTGCCGCTTACACGAGGGGAGATAGCGAACATGCTGGGCCTGACGATCGAAACAGTAAGCCGCAAATTGAGTGATCTGGAGAAAATGGGTGCGATCCGCCGTAAAGGCAAACGCGGGATCGAATTGCTCGACCCCGCGCTCTTGCTGTCCCTCTCCAGGAAGGAATTTGGTTGAAGCAGAACGCTTCAGACGGTTGCGGCTATCATCACCACCGCAAGACCCCAAAACACGATCAGGACCGGCAAGATAAGCATTTGAATGGCCGCATCGCGCGCTGACAGGCGACCAGTGTAAGTCATCTCACCTCTTTCCTTGAACTTACTCCAGCTCATCGCGCGCGACTTGGATTGCGGGTTGAGCCGAGTCCACAAGGCAGGAACACCAAAGCCTGCGATCACGAACAGTACAAAAATTGCCATCGGAATAATCAGGCCTTCGCTGCTCAGTCCTGCGGCCATAATTCCCAAAAAGCCGAGATAAAGCGCAACTGTCGCGCCATAGAGCCGGCGTGGCAGCTCAAAGGTCCGATCAACTTCGACCGCCGGTGACGGCGCATCGACGATGCGGGCTTTGTCGTCGAGTAGCTCTGTAGAAATAAGTTTGGACATGATGATTGCTCCTTCTGATGGAGCCTTCATGTCCCGATTCGACTGCGCGCACCTTGATCTGGATCAAACTGCGAAAATTAATCCAAGTTTAGTCCCAGCGGGACAGATCAGCATAGTCTTCAGCGCGCGGCTCGATCCAGCTCCACGCGCCCGCCTTCAGCTCGCGTTTCCAGAACCAGGCTGCGCTCTTGAGATGGTCCATGCAAAAGTCGACCGCCTCAATCGCAGGCCGCCGGTGCGCTGCAGCCGCTGAAACGCACACAATCGGCTCTCCGGGATGCATCCGACCGACCCGGTGAACCATTAAGAGCCCCATCAAATCGAAGCGGGCGAAGGCCTTGTCAGCGAGTACTTCCATGCCCGGTAAAGTCAGCGGTTCGTAATGCGAGAGCTCCAGCATTTCGACGCTATCTTCTGCGCGAACTTCGCCAACAAACGTGCATACCCCGCCCAAGCCCGGGTTCGCGTTCGTAAAAGGCTCGATCAGAGCACCGGGAATAAATGGTTCAGGCAGCAAACGGATGTCGCGCATCTCATCCCCCGCTAACCGGCGGGAGCAGTGCAACTTCGTCTCCATCCTGGGCATTAAGCGAGGTCTTGTCCGCCAGCACGCGCCCAGCGCAGGCCACATTCACGCGGTCATCGCGCAGCTGCTCAGCCACTTTCGGGTTAACAGCGCTGAGCAAGCCGTCCCAAGTGATAGGCGCAGTCGCTTCAATTGCGTCTGCACCAGCCATATCGCGCAAGGGGCCTAGAAAGACGATTGTGACGGCCAAAAATCAACCTCCGGTCATGGACATATGGCGCGGCAGATGCGGTGCTTGTCCAGCTTCGGAGATATCGAAATGATGGCGTTCCGGCTTGATCCTCATTGCTTCGTTGAGCGCAGCTTCCAGATTGGCTTCTGGCTGATCGGAACGCAAAGCAGCGCGCAGATCCACGCGCTCTCCGCCGCCAAGACAGGGATAAAGCTGCCCGGTGGCGGTAACGCGCAAGCGGTTGCAACCGGAACAGAAATTTCCTGTCAAAGGCGTGATGAAGCCAAGCCGACCACCTGTTTCTGCAACATCGACATAGCGCGCCGGACCGCCTGTTGAATGGTCGATATCGGTTAGCCCCCAATGCCGCTCCAACTTAGCGCGAACATCGGTGAGCGGCAGATAGTGATCGATCCGGTCGCCATCGACTTCGCCCAATGGCATGACTTCTATCAGCGTCACATCGTGTCCTTGCCCGTGTGCCCAGCTGACCAGATCAGCAATCTCGTGCTCGTTAATGTCTTTCAGTGCGACGGTGTTCAGCTTGACCTTGAGGCCAGCCTCCTTTGCGGCCGCAATGCCATCCAACACCTGCGGTAAGCGATTGCGACGCGAAAGCTCTTCGAACCGCACCGGATCAAGCGTGTCGAGCGAGATATTGACCCGGCGCACGCCAGCCTTGGCAAGGCTGTCTGCATGTTTCGCCAACTGTGTCGCGTTCGTCGTCAGCGTCAGTTCTTCCAGCCCCCGGCCCAGTTCGCGCCCCAAGGCGGTAAACAGATCGCCGATGTCACGCCTCACCAGAGGCTCGCCGCCGGTAATGCGCAGTTTTGTAACTCCGCGCGCAATAAAGCCCAGCGCGAGCTGATGCAGCTCTTCAAGGCTCAACACTTCCTTGCGCGGCAGGAAAGTCATCTGTTCGGGCATGCAGTAAGAGCAGCGAAGGTCGCAGCGATCCGTTACTGACAAACGGAGGTAAGAAATGCGCCTTTGGAAGCCGTCCACCAGCGGACGCACTTCTGGCGGCTGAAACAGAACATCGCGCTGTCTTGTCGTAATCTCAGTCATCGGTAGGACAATACTGCCCTGTAACGCCGGGCGCATCCATCAAATATGCCAGCATCTGTGCGTTTGTGTCCGGCGTGGCCGCGATCACATTAACACGGGTCGGCGCATATTTGCGCGCCAAATCCCGCGCGAGTGACCGGCGCCAGTCATCATGATCCTTGCCGGCTGGCGGGAGCTGGATAACCAGCAATTCTAGCGATCCATCTTCCAGCATATCGCGCGTATCCGCGAGATACTCGGCATAAAAAGCTTCAGCCGCATCGAGCGGCGCGTCGGGCAAAGCGCCGACTTCCAACGCTGCAAACTTCTCAGTCGGATCGCCCGTGGTCACTTGCGCTCCCGGTGCAAAGTGATGCCGATTTTCTCATTGGCTTCCGCAATAGCAAGCTTCACAATCTTTACAGTGATCGCTTCCACGCGCGCATCCTGCACGAACAGCGTTTCGCAAATGTGGTCCGCCACCGCTTCGATCAGCTTGAAATGCACGCCTTCAGGAAGCGCGTCAGAGGCCGCGAACTTCAGATCCATATAATTCTTGCTCGCTTCAAGCGGGGTGTCAGGCTCGTAGCGATCCTCGACCGTCAAGCGGACCTGAATGGTAATGCGCAAGGGCTGCGGCTTGCCGGTTTCTTCAGAATAGATGCCGGTGAGCACGTCGTGCTCGAAATCGGCCACTTCCAGGATCAGCGAATCGTTCATGCCCGCGTCTTACCCCTTATTCGACCAGCGTGCGAAGATTGCAGTCGGAAGAAGCCGCGCGCCCTCCCCTGTTTCTTGAACCGCCAGGTCGCCATGCTCGATAGTGCCGGGCAGATCAGCAAAGTGCTCAGCCAGCAAACCGCCTAGGGACAGGCTGCTCATCCGCACAGCATAGACAGTGAGGAACAGGAACCGGCTGTCAGTGCCCAGCAACTTGCGGCAATCCGCGATCAGTTGCGGCAAGCCCTCTTCCAAGCGCCAAGTCTCGTTCTTGGGCCCGCGTCCGAATTTAGGCGGATCGAGAATGATACCGTCATAGCAATTGCCGCGCCGAACCTCTCTTGCGGTAAATTTGGCCGCGTCATCGACCAGCCAACGGATCGGGCGGTCTTCCATGCCAGACAGTGCGGCATTTGCGCGCGCCTGCGCAACTGACTTCTTGCTCGCATCAACATGCGTCACGCGCCCGTGCTGGCTCAACGCGAGCGAGCCAACACCGGTATAACCGAACAGGTTGAGGGTTTCCGCTTCATCGCGGCCTTGCAGCTGCTCTCCCATCCAATCCCAAACCGGAGCCATATCGGGGAAGAATTGCAAATGGCGGAAGGGTGGTGGCTGAACGGCAAAGCGCACATCATTCCACTCTGCTTGCCAGCCGGTTTCTGGAACATCAGACGAAAGCTGCCAGCGCCCGCCCCCGTCTTCGTCCGAGCCGGGCGTAAATTCGCCATCGGACCGCCAATCGGAAAAGCGCGGACTCCACATGGCCTGCGGTTCAGGCCGAATGAATTGCAAGCCGCCAAAGCTTTCCAGCTTTCGCCCGTGGCCGCTGTCGAGCAAGCGGTAATCTTCCCACCCCTCGCCCACCATAAGCACCGGCTGTTGCAGCAGCTCAGCCATT
>WTKI01000390.1 GCA_011524425.1 Altererythrobacter sp.
AGGTAAGGATATCGGCCGCGCATTCGACCACGTTTGAACCTGGGCCGTAGATGCCTTGCACGCCCTTTTCACGAAGAAAATCATAGTCTTGCGGCGGGATCACACCGCCGGCGGTCACTTTGATATCGGGCCGTCCGGCATCACGCAGCAGATCGATCAGCTCTGGGATCAGGGTCTTATGACCGGCTGCAAGCGAGCTTGCGCCAACCACGTCGACTTGCTTCTGAAGTGCCAATGCAGCGGCCTCTTTTGGTGTCTGGAACAGCGGCCCAGAGATAACTTCAAAGCCCATGTCAGCAAACGCACTCGCGATCACATTTGCGCCGCGATCATGCCCGTCCTGACCCATCTTGGCGACGAGGATGCGTGGTTTGCGCTCCAACCGCCGCGCTACTGCGTCCACACCATCGACAACCTGTTGGTAACGGCTGTCATCGCCATAAGCGGCGGCGAAGACGCCCTTCACCGGCTTGGGCGTGGCGTCATGGCGTCCGAAGACCTCTTCCATCGCGGCAGAGATTTCGCCCAAGGTCGCATCGTGGCGCGCAGCTTCAACAGCGCGCGCGAGCAAGTTCGTCTCGCCCTTTGCGGCCATCTCTTCCAGCACGGAAGGCGGCAGCGGGATGCCGTTTTCATCGCGCCCGGTCAGCAGAGCCTCATTGGTTGCGCTCACATCCGCCGCAGCTGCTTCGCGCAACGCGGCGAGCGCCGCCTGACAGGCCTCTTCATCGCGGTTCGCGCGCACCTGTGCCAACCGGTCGATCTGGCCCTGGCGAACTTTCTGATTGTCAACTTCCAGCGTGTCCAAATGCTCTTCTTGGTCAAGCCGATATTTGTTCACGCCAACAATAACCGTCTCGCCGCGATCCACAGCGGTTTGCTTCTCCGCAGCAGCCCGCTCAATCTCTGCCTTAGGCGCGCCGGTATCGACATAAGCGGTCATGCCGCCTGCTTCATCGACCTTCGCCATCAGCTTTTCAGCTTCTTCAACGAGTGTCGCCGTCAAAGCCTCGATATAGTGCGAGCCGCCTAGCGGATCGACGACATTGGTGATGCCGGTTTCCTCTTGCAGGACAAGCTGCGTGTTGCGCGCAATGCGGGCGGAGAAGTCCGTCGGCAGGGCAATTGCTTCATCCAAGGCGTTGGTGTGGAGCGACTGGGTGCCGCCAAGCGTCGCGGCCATCGCCTCCACTGTGGTGCGAATGACGTTGTTATACGGATCCTGCTCTTGCAGCGACACGCCGCTCGTCTGGCAGTGTGTGCGCAGCATCTTCGAACGCTCTGACTTTGCGCCCAGATCGTCCATCACCTTGTACCACAGCGTGCGCGCGGCGCGCAGCTTGGCGATCTCCATGAAGAAGTTCATGCCGATGCCAAAGAAGAACGAAAGCCGCCCCGCAAAGGCATCGATATCGAGGCCCGTTGCCATCGCGCGCTTCGCATATTCCTTGCCGTCCGCGATTGTGAAGGCGAGTTCCTGCACCGCTGTCGCACCGGCCTCATGCATGTGATAGCCGGAGATCGAAATGCTGTTGAATTTCGGCATGTTGGCGCTGGTGTATGCGATAATGTCCGAAATAATCCGCATGCTCGGCTCTGGCGGATAGATATAGGTGTTGCGGACCATGAACTCTTTCAGAATATCGTTCTGGATCGTGCCGGAAAGCTTTTCCACCGGCACGCCCTGACGCTCGCCCGCAACGATAAAGAACGCCATCACCGGGATCACCGCGCCGTTCATCGTCATAGAGACGCTCATCTGATCCAAGGGGATCTGGTCGAACAGGATTTCCATGTCCTTGACCGTGTCGATCGCAACGCCTGCCTTGCCCACATCGCCAACCACGCGCTGGTGATCTGAATCGTACCCACGGTGCGTGGCGAGATCGAAAGCGACGGAAAGGCCCTTTTGCCCCGCCGCTAGATTGCGGCGATAGAAGGCGTTCGATTCCTCAGCGGTGGAGAAGCCTGCATATTGGCGGATCGTCCACGGACGGCCCGCATACATGCTCGCCTTCACTCCGCGCGTGAATGGCGCAAAACCGGGGAGACCCGGGTCCCAATCCGCATGGTCCTCGCCTGTATAGAGCGGCTTGATGGCAAAGCCTTCTGGCGTGTTCCAGGTAAGGTCGCGGCCTTTGGATTCCTTGTCCGCCAGCGCTTTCCAGTCATCAGGGGTTGGTTTGTCGGTCATAACTCTATTCCTAATTCCCTCTCCCTTGACGGGAGAGGGTTGCGAAGACTTGGCGATCCTGAGGTTGCGAAAGGATCGGCTAGTCGTAGCTGGGTGAGGATGTTTTGGGGACCACCTCACCCTCATCCAACTTCGCCTGGCGAGCGAGCTCGCAAGGCTTCGTATCCTTCTCCCCTCAAGGGAGAAGGACTGCATGCTCTAATGCCCGTCCTTGGGCGTCTCCAAAATCTCGGTCAGTATACCGCCCATATCCTTGGGATGGACGAAGAAAATGGGTGTGCCATGCGCGCCGATCCGGGTCGGGCCGAGAACGCGCTTGCCCTGCGCTTCGAACTCCGCGCGGGCCGCTTCGATATCGGGCACTTCAAAGCAGACATGATGCTGCCCGCCTGCGGGGTTCTTGGCGAGGAACGCGCTGACGGCGGTTTCATCGTTCAATGGCTGGATCAGCTCCATTTGTGTGCCGTTGAGGCCGTTGTCGCTTGGCGTATCAACAAAGATGATGTTGAGCCCGTCCTGCGGCACATCTGCCTCATGGAAGCTCGTTGCGCCCATGACATCGCGCCAGAAG
>WTKI01000366.1 GCA_011524425.1 Altererythrobacter sp.
ATGTAGAGGCGATCTCAACCGGATCACTTGGCCTCGACATTGCATTGGGAATTGGCGGTCTGCCTAAAGGGCGCGTCATTGAAGTGTATGGTCCGGAAAGTTCAGGTAAGACCACATTGGCTCTGCATGTCATTGCAGAGGCACAAAAGGCGGGCGGAACCGCGGCTTTTGTGGATGCAGAGCATGCGCTTGACCCAGTTTATGCGAAGAAGCTGGGCGTAGACATTGATGAACTGGTTGTCTCGCAACCTGATACAGGCGAGCAAGCGCTTGAGATTACCGATACGCTGGTGCGTTCCAATGCGATTGATGTTCTGGTTGTGGACTCTGTTGCAGCTCTTGTCCCGCGTGCTGAGATCGAAGGCGAGATGGGCGATGCGCATGTTGGTCTGCAAGCACGTCTGATGTCACAGTCTCTGCGCAAGCTTACAGGTTCAATCAACCGTTCGAAGTGCATGGTGATCTTTATCAACCAGCTGCGCATGAAAATCGGTGTGATGTACGGCAATCCGGAGACAACGACTGGCGGAAATGCGCTTAAATTTTATGCCTCGGTCCGTCTGGATATTCGCCGCACAGGCCAGATCAAGGATCGCGATGAAGTGATCGGTAACTCAACCCGTGTGAAAGTGGTCAAGAACAAGGTGGCACCGCCGTTCAAACAGGTTGAATTTGACATCATGTATGGCGAAGGGATCTCGAAAATCGGAGAGATTTTGGACCTTGGGGTCAAAGCAGGACTGGTCGAGAAGTCTGGTAGCTGGTTCTCTTATGATTCGATCCGCATCGGGCAGGGTCGCGAGAACGCTAAGACCTACATGAAAGAAAACCCGGAAGTTTGCGCCAAGTTGGAAGCTGCTATTCGCG
This sequence comes from Altererythrobacter sp., assembly GCA_011524425.1. Taxonomy (GTDB): domain Bacteria; phylum Pseudomonadota; class Alphaproteobacteria; order Sphingomonadales; family Sphingomonadaceae; genus Erythrobacter. Next base: position 868 of record WTKI01000366.1, read on the forward strand.
GCCGCACCGACGAGGTTGCCGAGGAGATGATGGCCGGTCCTGACGCGGAGGACTGATCGCACTTCTCAAGCGGGTCTGTCGATCCAAAGTGGATCTTGAATGAACGGGCTCGGATTAATGGATAGCCGGCGTAGCACTTCCACCATGTGCTGCGCCGGCTTTTCCCTATCTGTGAGCCATGTTCGATGCGATGCGGGCAAACTGTACCTGACAGGTAACGAACCCGGCATGATCGCGTTACCCGATTGCAATAATCGAAAGAAAATACGCGCTCAGAGCCTATATCGGCTTTGAGGAGGCTTTCTGTGGCTTGCCGGTTTGATGCGGATTGCCTAACTGCCAGTCATGACTTCGACCAACGACATTCGCCGGTCATTTCTCGATTATTTCGCGGGTGCTGAGCACGCGGAAGTCCCGAGTGCGCCGCTTGTGCCTTACAACGATCCCACATTGATGTTCGTCAATGCAGGGATGGTCCCTTTTAAAAACAGTTTTACAGGGCTTGAAACACCTCCTGCACCCCGGGCAACTTCGTCGCAAAAGTGCGTTCGCGCCGGCGGCAAGCACAATGACCTGGACAATGTTGGCTACACTGCCCGGCACCACACCTTTTTTGAAATGCTCGGCAACTTCTCCTTTGGAGATTACTTCAAGGAGCAGGCCATCCTCCATGCCTGGACGCTTTTGACAAAGGAATGGGGTTTACCAGCCGATAAATTGACTGCGACGGTCTACCATTCAGATGATGAGGCTTTTGATCTTTGGCGCAAGATCTCCGGACTTCCGGAAGAGCGCATCATCCGTATTTCAACCAATGACAACTTCTGGTCCATGGGTGAAACGGGTCCATGCGGACCGTGCTCAGAGATATTCTATGACCACGGTGATCACATCTTTGGCGGTCCACCCGGCAGCCCTGATGAGGATGGTGACCGCTTTGTAGAGATCTGGAATCTCGTATTCATGCAGTTTGATCAACAGGCTGATGGAGCGCGCAGTGATTTGCCATCACCTTCCATCGATACAGGCATGGGGCTGGAGCGTATTGCTGCAGTTATGCAAGGCGTCCATGACAATTATGACACTGACACATTCAAGGCCTTGATCGCTGCATCTGAAGGGATGACTGGCACGCGTGCCGTCAACGAGCAAATGGCGAGCCACCGTGTAATTGCTGACCACTTGCGTTCGACCAGCTTCCTTTTAGCAGACGGCGTCCTTCCATCGAACGAAGGCAGGGGCTATGTTTTACGCCGGATAATGCGCCGCGCCATGCGTCATGCGCACTTGTTAGGTGCGAGCGAGCCTCTGATGCACAGGCTTGTGCCATCCCTGGTTACGGAAATGGGACAGGCCTATCCGGAAGTCGCGCGTGCGCAGGCCTTGATCGAGGAAGTGTTGTTGCGGGAGGAAACCCAGTTCCGCCGGACGTTGTCGAACGGATTGCGCCTCTTGGAAGAAGCAACTGGCGGTATGGCTGAAGGCGGCGAACTGGATGGCGAAACCGCGTTTAAGCTCTACGACACTTATGGCTTCCCGTATGATTTGACAGAGGACGCGTTGCGCGTTCGCGGTATTGGCGTTGATAAAACCGGGTTTGACGCCGCGATGGAACGGCAGAAGGCCGCTGCAAGGGCAGCCTGGAAGGGGTCAGGCGAAGCCGCTTCCTCTGAAGTTTGGTTCGATGTTGCTGAACGTGAAGGCGCGACGGAATTTACAGGCTATAACTCCACATCGGGTGAAGGCAGCGTTGTTGCGCTTGTGCGGGATGGGACTGAAGTTTCTACTGCGTCCTCCGGAGACGAGGTCTTAGTGGTCACAAACCAGACACCGTTTTACGGTGAAAGCGGAGGGCAAACCGGAGATCGCGGCGACATCACGACGCCTGCAGGC
>WTKI01000155.1 GCA_011524425.1 Altererythrobacter sp.
TTTCCATTGGCGATCCAGACGGCAAGTGGACCCTTTCATTGATTGGGACTAACCTGACTGATAAGATTTTCATCAACACATCAGCCCCTCCGCCTTTCGGAGCCCCTGGGACAGATGACCGCCTCGTTACATTGAACCGAGGTCGCCAAGTATTTGTTGAAGTTGGATTTAGTTTCTAGCGCGGGTCAGAGATGTCCAAATGTCAAATGGCGCTCCTGAGTTGGAGTAACGAATAAGGCTATTTATGAATTCCGCTATGGAACTGAGCACGAAGTCGAGATTGCTGAAAGCAGCCGTAACTGTTTTCAGTGATCACGGCTTTGCCGGCGGTTCAATTAGACAGATAGCCAGTTTGGCTGGTGCAAATATCGCGGCGGTCACCTATCACTATGGGTCTAAGAAAGCGCTATGGCAGGCCGTCTTCACCCATTTACAGAATCAGTTGGTTGATGCCATTTTTGTTGATCAACACAAATGGCGTGAAATGACACCGTATGAACGGGTTGAGAACACCACGCGCAATTATGTGAGATTTTGCGCTCGCTATCCTGAGCTTCATCGCATCACCATGTTTGAGACGATCAAAGGCGGCGAGATGCTGGAGTGGCTTAATGAGCGCAAACTTGCATTGTTCTCTGAGAAGTCGATGGAGTGGGTCTCGCTTGCGCAGCAGGAAGGGGTGTATAGTCGAGAATTGTCAGCGATGCATTTGCACTTCATCGTAACGCATGCGTCGAATTCAGTGTTCCTGCTCGCTCCTCATATCAAACAAGTATTTGGGGTCGATGTTTTCGAAGAAGAACAAGTCGACAAATTTGCCGACGCAATGGTGAACCTATTTCTTCGCCGTGATGGTGATGAAGGTAACGAGGATGTTGTGGTGGGTGCAGGCCTGAACGAATTCCTCGAAAATTGAGCGTCAAGCCAATCTTGGAATTTGATTATGTCCCTTATCAAACCAATTGCTTGCTAGCGGTGATAGAATTGAGGATGAATTGAATCATGGCTGAACCCTTTAGAGACCACCCCTATCTCACTGGGCATCATCAACCCATGCGGTTTGAAGCGGTCGCGCCTGATTTGATCGTCGAAGGTGAGTTGCCCGACGACTTGCACGGTGTTTTTTACCGGACCGGTGCTGAACCTTTGTACGATCCGCCCGAAGGTTATCACTGGTTTGATGGCGACGGCATGGTCTACGGCTTCTTCTTTGAAGATGGCCGTGTATCCATGCGCAACAAATGGGTTCGCACGGAAAAATTTGAAGCAGAGCTTGCGGCAGGCAAACGTCTTTTCGGGGTGTTTGGCGATCCATCTACCAATGACCCTAGCGTGCAGGGAATGCGCTACAACACAGGCAATACCAACATCATTTTGCACAATGGCAAGTTGATGGCCCTGATGGAGGGCTGCCCTGCAATCGAGATGGATCCGCGCAGCCTCGATACTCGTGAATACATGGATTATGGCGGCACTATCACGGGGCCGTTCTCAGCGCACCCCACCGTCGATTGGAATACCGGCGAAATGATCAGCTATGGCTGGATGATCAATGGACCCGCGGGCAAACCGGAAGTCCGTTATGAGCTGATCGACAAGAATGGTCAGATAACCAACCAATTCTCCTTTGAAGCGCCCTATATGAGTATGGTTCACACCGCTCTCGCAACGGAAAACTATGTGATCGTGCCGTTTAACCCGCTGGAGGTGAGCCTGGAGCGAGCCATGAAAGGCGGGCCGATGAACGCGTGGGTTAGAGGCCGCAGTTCCAAGTTTGCCATGTTCCCCAGAAATGGCAGCGCTGACGACATTCGCTGGTTGGAAATGCCAGGGCGCCACATGTTTCATGAACTCAACGCTTGGGAAGAAGATGGCAAGATCATCGCAGACGTTGCCGCAGCAAATGGCACGGCATTATTTCCCAATGAAGATGGTTCATTGAACACACACGGTGACACCGCTCTAGAGCTGAGGCGTTGGACAATTGATCTCACCGGTAGCACCGACGAGATTAAGGAAGAGACGCTGAATGATAATGACATACAGTTTCCGCGTCCTGATGACCGGTTCATGACGCGCAAGTCACGTCACGGTTATGCAAACTCGAACCTGAATTCGGTTGATGGACGCGTGGACGGGATGGACTCAGCAATCCACTTTGACACTGAAACAGGCAAGGAAGACATTTATCACTTTGGCGATGGCGCGGGCTGCGGCGAGTTTGTCTTTGCTCCAAAGATTGGAGCGACCGACGAGGCTGATGGATACGCAATGACGTTGGTCCATCCGGCCAACTCACATCATACTGAACTTGCAATTTTTCAGGCTCTCGATGTCGCTGCAGGCCCCATCGCAAGAGTGATCGTTCCTTACCGGATACCTAGCGGCTTCCATTGTAACTATTACAGCGCTGACGGCGTTCTCGGCGAGAGTGTTTTCGCATAAGGCCTATTCAGAAAGGCAACAAATGGCTGATTACGATTCCAGTGAGCTAGGTCAGCATTTAGCTGATATCTCCAAGCAGCCGGAGCCAAAACTGCGAGGTAATCCGATCACTCCTGAGCGGTATTGGTCGAAGGAGTGGATGGACAAGGAGTGGGACAAGGTCTGGACGAAGACTTGGCAAATTGCCTGTCTGGAGAGTGAGCTTGTCGAGAAGGGCGACTACACGACGACGACGTTAGGCCGCGAACGGATTTTGTGTGTCCGCGGAGATGATGACAAGATCAGAGTGTTTTACAATGTTTGCCAGCACCGCGGCCTTGAACTGATGAAGGACGAATGCGGCAACGAGAAACGCCTCACCTGTCCCTATCATGCCTGGACTTATGACCTTAAAGGGAAGCTGAAATTCGTGCCCGACGAGGCCGATTTCAAGCAAGGCAGCCCATGCGGCAAGCTCAACCTGGTTGAGATTAAGAGCGAAGTCTGGGCCGGCTTCGTGTGGTACAATATGGACGATGATTGCGTGCCACTTAAAGAGTATCTGGGTCCGATTGCCGATCAGATCGACACCTATCCGATGCAGGAATTCAAGCGCACTCATTGGGTGACGGTTGAAGGGGATTGGAACTGGAAGCTGGTGCAAGACAATTTTAGCGAAAGCTATCACGTGCCGTTCGTGCACCCCGATGCGGTGTACACGCTGGAATATGGCCGCACCGGATGCCAGTTTGACCATTATCCGCAAGGCCATTGCCGCATGTTGATGCCCGGAGGCGGCCCAGCGCAGGCAATTAAGGGTGGAGAGAAGGAAACGCTTGAAAAGATGAAGGGAGAGCTCGAGTTTTGGGAGCTCAACCCGGATGATTACAGAGGTGGCAAGACCCGCAATTTGCGCCGCGATTTGCAGAAAGCGAAGCGGCGACTGGGTGAGGCCAAGGGCTATGACTACTCAACTTACCATGATGAGCAGCTCACCGATAACTGGCATTATACGATTTTCCCGAACCTCTCTTTTAGCTTGAAGCCGGAAAGCAATATCTGGCTGCGAGCTAGGCCCCATCCAACAGACCCTGAAAAGTGCCTGTTTGATATGTGGTTCATGGTGCTTTTCGCAAAAGGGCAGACAGAATATTTCTCATATGTGATGCAGGATACCATCTCAACGGATGCCGAAGTGCCGCACATGCAAGGTCGCGCGGACGAAGTGACCACCGGGCCAGCGATTGACGAAGATCTCGAGATCTGGCCGCAGCAACAACGCGGGCTTCATTCTCGCGGCTACAAGCGTGACTATCTCGCAGGGCAGGAAAGCCGCATGCTCTACTTCCACGAAACGCTTGAAGACTGGATGGCGCGCTAGCCGCTTATTCCTCGAGGAGAGATTAAATGAGCCGGCTCGAAATTATGGCCGACAAGCTTGAATGCATGGAACTTATCGCTCGTCTTGCCAAAGGCATTGATCGTTGTGATGCGGACATGGTCCGCGCGTGTTTCCATCCGGATGCAACTGACGATCACGGCGCGTTTAAAGGTGCGGCCGAAGAGTTCATCGAATGGGTCATGCCTCTGTTGCACTCCATGAAGCGCACCCAACATGTAATCGGCCAGACACTGATGGAAGTGAACGGCGATAAAGCTGCGGGTGAAAGCTATTTTCTAGCGCACCACAATATCGAGACGCCTGATGGCGAAATCTTCATGATCGCAGCGGGACGATATCTCGACACGTTCGAACGGCGTGATGGCACTTGGAAAATCAGCCATCGGCACGCGATCTATGACTGGAACAGCACAGTTCCATCAACGGACAACTGGGACCGCGATGATCCGGATAACCCGAGCGTTTACGGCATACGCGGAACCGACGATGCATCTTATCCGCACTTGCAGGGCGTCAAATAGACGTCAGGCAGAATGCCACGGTCGGACCAGTGTCCCGGCCATACTGACCAATTCGCGAGGTTCAGGCATTGCTGCCGACAGCTAGGAGTTTTGATGAACAATCACTCCAAACTGTCATTCGGAGCATTTAGTGACAATCATCAGTTCACAAGCCGCGCAAATCGCGGAGCAAGTCGAACAGTTCGTTCGCAATGTCGTTATTCCCTATGAGCAGGATGATCGGCGCGATGCTCATGGCCCAAGCGATGCGTTAGCGAAGGAGCTACGCGAGAAGGCCCGAGAAGCTGGTGTGCTTGTCCCGCATATCAGAGAAGATGGTTCGCACTTTAGTCATGTTGAGACCGCGCTGATTTTGCGCAAAAGCGGCCTTTCGCCCTTGGGTCCGATCGCCTGCCACGTCATGGCACCGGATGAAGGCAATATGTATCTGCTTGGCAAAGTGGGAACTGACGAGCTCAAGCAGCGCTTTCTCGCTCCACTTGTGTCTGGTGATGCACGCTCTGCTTTCTTTATGACTGAACCTGCAGAAGATGGAGGGGCAGGGTCCGATCCGTCCTTGATGCAAACGACCTGCAAGCGGGATGGAAATCACTGGGTGATCAATGGTCGCAAGGCCTTCATTACCGGCGCTGAGGGCGCATCGGTCGGTATTGTCATGGCGAAGTCTGAAGAAGCGGATTCTGAAGGCGGGGCCTGCATGTTCCTCGTTGATCTGCCAGACCCAGCGATCAGGATTGAGCGGGTGCTGGACACAATCGATAGCTCAATGCCCGGCGGGCATGCTGTCATTGCCATCGACAACCTGCGTGTTGCTGCTGACCAAATGTTGGGTGAGGCCGGCGAAGGTTTCAAATACGCTCAAGTCCGATTGGCGCCTGCGCGCCTGACGCACTGTATGCGGTGGTTGGGTCTTGCCGAACGCGCTCAGGAGTTGGCGACGGATTATGCCTGCAAGCGCATGGCTTTTGGCAAGCCATTGATTGATCACGAAGGGGTGGGCTTCATGCTCGCTCAAAACAAGATCGACATTCAGGCATGTACCTTGATGATTGATTGGTGTGCTGGCGTTTTGGACTCCGGAGCATTGGGCACCACAGAAAGTTCGATGGCGAAGACCTTTGTCGCAGAAACGCTTTTCCAGATCGCCGACCGATGCGTCCAAGCGATGGGCGGAACAGGAGTAACCGGCGATACCGTAGTGGAGCAGCTATTTCGAGAAGTGCGCGCTTTCCGCATTTATGATGGTCCGACCGAGGTCCATAAGTGGAGCCTGGCGAAAAAGATCAAGCGCGAATGGCGAGAGGCGCAAGACTGAGTGGGCTTGGCAGGTTTGCGGGCCCGAGGTTAGTTTATGATCCTCAGATGAGCGGCACCAGCATCTTCAGCGCTCTGCTCTTCCAAAAGTCCATAAATCTGATCGGCTGGCATAGCTTTATAGTAAAGCCACCCCTGAATTTGATCGCAACCCGCAGTGCGAACCAGTTCCGCTTGGGCCTCTGTCTCCACGCCTTCCGCGGTGACCCCCATTTTGAGCGCCCTTGCCAGAGTTATCGATGAGAGCATCATAGCCCGACTGCCATCATCATCGCCTGCTTGGACAACAAGGGAGCGGTCGAGCTTGAGTTTTTCAAACCTGAACTGGCGCAAGAAGCCAATCGAAGCATATCCCGTCCCAAAGTCGTCCAAAGAGACATTCACGCCAAACCCCCGGATCATTTCCAGGCTTCTCTCTGCAATGATGGGATCCATTACCAGGCAAGTTTCAGTGATTTCGAGTTCAAGACGCTCTGCGGGAAAACCAGTTTCCTCCAGGATCTGGCCCAGCTTGATGGGGAATTCAGCATTGCGCAGCTGGGCTGCGGAAATGTTCACTGACAGTTTGATTTCGCCCCAGCCCAAAGCGTCAGTGCACGCCTGCCGTAACACCCACAAGCCGATCGGATTGATCAACCCTGTTTCTTCAGCAACAGGAATGAATAAATGCGGACCGACCGGTTTTCCGTCAGCGCGATTCCATCTGATAAGCGCTTCTACTGCGACAATCTTCTTAGTCGATGCATCGACCAAGGGTTGATAGTGTAATGCGAATTCTTCGTCAGCCAGAGCTTTGCGCAAATCATCATCAAGTTCTTGCACAGCTTCACGGTCACGGTCGAAGTCAGTCGTGTACCATGTGCAGCGCATGCGTCCGGATCGTTTCGATGCATACATCGCAACGTCAGCGCGGCGGAGCATTTCGGATGATGATAAATCATCGCTGCCTTTAGAGTTGGCTAAGCCGATGCTTGCCCCTATTGCCAGACGCCGCTCGCCGATTGGCACGGGTGCTTCCAGCCGATCAAGAAAATTTCGGCACATGCCTTCCAAAATTGTCCCCGCAACCGGTCCGAGCATGAGGATTGCGAACTCGTCGCCTCCGAGGCGATAGCATCGAGCTTCCTTGCCGCAGATTTCCTCCAGGACATCTCCGCAATAGCGGATAACCTGGTCGCCGACGAAATGCCCAAGATGATCGTTTACTTGCTTGAAGCCGTCCAAGTCGATGAGAGCCATTGCGGCTTCTTCATCCGATTGCGCGTAACGCTTAAAGTCTTGATGGAGAGCGTTGCGGTTAGGCAGCCCACTCAGACCATCGCGGCGGCCAAGGTCTTCAAGTTCACGAATGCTGGAAACGCCGGTGAGGCTGAGGACGAATAGTGTTGCACCGTAAATGAGAATTCCGGCAACCAGGACGCCAGGTGCTGAGATAAACGAGGTTTTTCCGCTCACGAGTATTGCGGTGACAAGCAACCCGAACAGGATTGTGAGCAGCAGTAAAGGCGCGACGAATAACATCGCTGGCCTAATCGAAAATGAGCGTTTCGCCTTCTGCACACTTTGCCCCAAACGCGCTCTCCAAGCGCTACCTCAGGGGGTCTACGTATAATTCGCTAACTTAGCGTAAATTCACCATTTACTTTGAGCTATCGGCGTGTGGAAGAACCCTTTGTAGAGCAATGGGTTACAGTGTTGCCATGGTATCAGAGCGAATCAATGATCGCGCAATTGATTGGAACGCTATTGCGCTGAAATGTTTCAGCCGTTCGCTGCAACCTTTTGGTCTGCCGGAACATTACAGTAAAGACTGATCCGGCTTGGCATGGATGCAAACCGGTCTGTATGTCCGACCACTGTCTCGCCCGCTCCAAGCATGAGAATTCCGTCAGGCTTCATCGCTTGCTGCAGTCTTTCAAACGCCCGGGTCCGGGTCTCGTTCGGGAAATAGAGCAAGACATTGCGGCACAGCACGAGATCAAAAGCGCCTATCGCTGGTGGAGCTTCAAGTACATTATGTTGCTCAAAGCGAACGATAGATCGCGTAGCGCTACGCATTTGCCAGCCTGAAGATGTTTCATCAAAGTGCTCCAGCATTTGCGTGATAGTGAGACCGCGCTGCACTTCGAACTGGCTGTAATGGCCAGCACGTGCTGCGCTGACCGCGCTCGCTGAAATATCTGTTCCCAGGATGTCGATGGACCAGCCTTGCCAGCGATTGGGTTCATCTGCGAATTGCATCGCGAGCGAATGCGCTTCCTGGCCTGTAGAACAACCTGCACACCAGATTTGCAACCGCTTTTGCGCCGCACGGCGTTCAGCCAGAAGCGGAAAAATATGATCAGGCAGCTGTTCAAATGTCGGACGGTCGCGAAAGAAATACGTCTCGTTATTGAGCAGAGCTTCTACAACTTCCTCGGCCAGAGCGGATTGTCCTGGAGTAGCCAACATACAAACCAATTGGTCGATGTTGGATATGCCTCTTTCTCTAAAGAGGCTTGCGAGCGCGGTTCCGATCCTCCAGCGGCGGCTTTCCGTAAGCTGCTGCCCGGTACGTGCAGAGAGAAGGTCCGCAATAATCTGATAGGACGCCTGGTTCAGTTCCATTACGCGATTCCGTAATCGTCCATCAACCAGCCAGCCAGTTCTTCTGGCGGTAACACAGCACTGGTCAAGCCTGCGTTGGCAACCGCTCCGGGCATGCCCCAAACGGCTGAACTTTCAGCATCTTGAGCAATCACTGAACCACCGGCGTTGACCAGTGCTTCAGCGCCCGAAGCGCCATCTCGGCCCATGCCAGATAGCAGCACGGCGGTAGCTCGGCCATTGCAGTTGGTTGCGATGCTTGACAGCATTGTATCGACTGATGGCATGCATCCACTCACAGCCGGGGCGCTGCCAAGGCGCGTTACGAAGCCTTTTCCATCAGGCTCAACGACCATATGAGAGTGTCCTGTTGCCACAGCGATTTCACCGCGCTTTATGACCGCGCCATCTTCAGCGATAACGGTGCGTCGTGCGGCTGATACTTCCAGCTGCCGCGCAAATACTGAAACGAATGAGGTAGGAAGATGCTGCGTTACGAAAATCGGCAGATCATATTCCGGCTTGAGCGACTTCAACAGCAGGTTCAAAGCATGGATCCCGCCTGTTGATGCACCAATAGCGATAAGATCAGTCCGCCTAATTCGGCCAGACCGCTCGGCTAGTGCAGGTTTGTCAGTTTCAGGCGACTGAAGCGGTTCGTTGGTCTTTCGACCGCCCAGCGCTCGGATCTTTTCGAGCAGAGCCGCACGGTATTGAGCATCGAACCCGCCCGGGCGCGGCTTCAGCATTGTGTCTGCTGCGCCCATGGAAAGAGCGGCTACGGTCGCTTCCGCGCCTTCTTGCGTGAGCGATGATACGACTAGAACCGATGCGCTTTCCTGAGCCTTGAGTATTTGGGGAAGCGCTTCAAGTCCGCCCATGCCAGGCATTTCCAGATCGAGAAGGATAACATCGACTGGGTCACGCTTAAGCCGCGCGATACCTAATTCTGCGGTGCGTTCGCCCGCAACAACTTCCATGTCAGGCGATTCCGTTACCATGCGCGAAAAGACCGTGCGCACAGTGAGAGAATCGTCGATAATCAGAACCCGGATGGCTTCTTGAGCGCCGCGGCGATGCTTGGTTTCGACGTTCGGTTTGATCTGCGGAGAATAGGAATTCACGGCTATTCAGGCTTTCAAGTTAGGCCAACAAGTTGCAACTTGATCTGAAGAGTTTCGTGATCGAAGGGTTTCATCACGTACTCGTCAGCACCAGCCGAGATCGCCTCTCTTATATGTGCAACGTCATTCTCCGTCGTACAGAAAACGACTTTGGGTTTCGCGCCATCTGGACGTTGACGCAATTGAGTGATGAATTCGATGCCTGTCATCACTGGCATGTTCCAGTCGAGCAATACCACATCCGGCATCTGCGCGTCGCAATGCTCCAGGCCATCCTTGCCGTTTTCAGCCTCTTCGACTGCAAAGCCAAGGGTTTCAAGAATGTGCCTAGACACTTTCCTGATCACTCTTGAATCATCGACTATCAGACACGTTTTCATGTTGACCCCTGCAATTTTTTCTTGGCCATAGCAGCATCAGGTAACCATCGTCTTAAGCTGCTTTCTGTATTCCACCTGCTCCGGCGATCAGTCGATCTATATTCAACAGCAGGGCTGGCCCCTGCGCAGTCTCAACCATACCTTCAGCAAGGTAAGACCATTCGGTTCCGTAGCCGCCTTCGACCGCTACAATCTCGTTTGTGCTGTCTTCTACGTCCTCAACTTCATCAACTAGCAAGGCGTAAACGTGGCCTTCGTGCTCCACTACGGCCGCTCTCTTGCCCAACGGATTGACTTGCTTTGACTTCCCAGCAGCGCGCAAGCAGTCAATCACCGTCAGCGTCTGGCTTCGTTTCGTGCAAAGACCGAGAATGTGGTCCGGCGCGTGAGGAACAGCTGTGATCGCTTCGATCTCGATCACGGAATGGACCTGGAGTGCCCGCAAAGCGCACCGCTGGCCATCGATCTTGATCATAACAAGAAGTTCCATCACGCGGCCTCTTCGCTCTTTCCAGTCGCTGCCGCTCTAAGGGCTTGCACACGTGCGTCCCTTAGCGCTTCGACCAGCGCATTTTCGTCATAGCGGTAGACTGAGTTCTCATGAACTGCGCCATCTTCAGGCGTGTCCTGAATAACGATCACTCCACCTGCTGTTGGTTGGTCTTTGGCCGCATCCCCGGCCATGATGATGTGCACATCTGGCTTTTGGTCGTGACTAGCTGACACGATAGTGTAGCCGCACCTTGCGACGAGAGGCGCTAAGATTGCATCAGCCCAATCGCTGTCAGGAAGCTGGCATGTCAGAGAAGTCTTGGACTTCGCAACACGCCCATACTTGGCAAAAATCGCATAGCTATCGAGCAGTGTGATGGTTTCGCCTTCGTGCAATACGATGCCTTCGACACAATCTTGCTCTTTTGCAGGCGTGAGCGTGTCGTCAAGCACGACTGCATCTTCAATCTGCTGAATGGCATAAGCCAATTCTGTCGTCCCGTCCGAAATTCGTAACAGTTTGACTTTTTCCGTTGCCGGACTCGCGCCTTCGAGGCCGATTAGATCGAGAATCTGGCCATCAATGATGACCCGAGGATCCCCGGCGTTCACTTCCAATGCGCTAGCTGGCACAGATTCAATGCGTTGTATCGTATCAAGCCGCATAGCGCGCTTGCGACCGTCAAATCCCACAAAGATCATCGCTTGAATACCATCTTCAAGCGCTTCTTCTAGCTCGTCCAACCCGCCAATACGTTGTGCTCGCGTGTCTGAGATCAAATTGCGGTTGAGGGCAATCTGAGGAATGTCGAGTACAAGGATCGGCGTACCATCATCGAGCTGGGTTGCGCCGCCATAAAGTTCTGTCTGCATAATTGCAGGGGGCAGCGGCTTTACGACCAAATCACTGATGTTGCAGATGCTATCTGCCATCAAAGCAATGAGGTCCCCGCTAGCAAGTCTGACCAAAATGGCAGATCGTTGCTTTTGTTCTAGCTGGTCGGGCAGTCCTAAGACATCTGCGAGGTTTAGACATGGTACGCGGCGACCTCGAAAAGTAACCATGCCGCGATCGCCGACTGTGATAAAGTCCAGGGTTTCCGCCTCCATCTGTACGACTTCTTCGACATAGGACTGCGGAATCGCGAAAAATTCTCCGCCTTGTTCGATGATTATGCCTGAGATGATGCTCAATGTGAGAGGCAGGGTCAGATAGAATAGCGAACCCTGGTCAGGAGTGCTGGTGACTTTGATTGTACCGCCTACGCGTTCAAGATTGTCCCGCACCACGTCCAATCCAACGCCGCGCCCAGAAACTGAACTTACCGCATCAGCAGTCGACAGGCCGGGTTCGAAGACCAATTGCAGGACCTGTTCCCGGCTCATGGCGGACAAGGTTGGCTGATCGACGATTCCTGCCTCAAGAGCCTTTGTGGCAATTTTGTCTGCGTTAAGGCCGCGTCCGTCATCGGTAATGACAATCGAGATTTTGTTGCCTGATTGACGGGCAGCAATGCTGAGCAGGCCCGTTTCCCGTTTTCCGGCCTTTAAGCGGTCTGAAGGCGGCTCGATCCCGTGATCCAGAGCGTTGCGGATGATGTGAGTGAGAGGGTCCCGGATCATCTCGACCATTTCGCGGTCAAGTTCGACGTTCCCGCCCTCAAAGTCGACTAAGACTTGCTTGCCCAACTCATTGGACAGATCCCGAACCAGTCGCGGAAATACAGAAAATAAATTCTCGATCCGCTGCATCCGCATGCGAGTAATGGCATCGCGGACATCTGCGAGAATGGTGGTAAGCCTTTCGAAAGGTCCGTCGATCGTGGGTTGGTTGCCCGCCATCTGCAGTCTATGGGCGAGGTCATTCCTAGCCAATACCATGTCTGAAACGCCGCTCATCACGCGGTCAAGCAGCTCAGTAGGCAGCCGAATGGTACGGGCCGTCACGGCTCCAGATGTCTGTGCGGGCTTGTTGTTGCTGTTCGTGTTTTCGCTATCTGCCTGAGTTACATCCGCAGTGGCGCTATGATCTGCAATCACTCCGGTCTCATGTTCGCAAGGCTGAAGTGCGGCTATCAATTCGTCATCGCCGCCGTCCGGGAACTCTTCGCCGGCTTCTATAGCATCGGCCATGAGAGAAATACGATCGATTATAGCGAGAATTGCGGTGACCAGGTCAGCATCTGAATCTCTGCGCCCTGAGCGAACGTCTGACAAGGCATCTTCTGCAGCGTGGCTCAGTCGCTCCAGCCTGGGAAAATCGAAAAATCCGCAATTACCTTTGACGGTGTGTACAAAGCGGAAGATGGCATCCAGGCGCGACTTATCGGAAGGATCCGCTTCCCAAGCGATGATCTCTCCTTGGCTTGCCTCCAGCATTTCGCGGGTTTCCGCTACGAAATCCGCTAACAAGTCATCCATTTCACCAACCTCTATTGCAGAGAAGGTCAGTTATGCAGGAATTTGGTTAACGAAGGGTCACACGCTTTGTGAGGGCTGAGAATTTGAAAGGATGCGCCAAACCACAGTGGCTGCAACAAGACCGCCAAGAATATTGGCTGCCAATTCTGCAGCGTAAATCGCGGAGGATCCCCAAGCAGGCCGGAGAAGCCAAGCGCAAGGAAGCATGACAAGAAAGACACGACCGACTGACTGCATCAATGCGAAATTGGCTTTGTCGACCGCGTTTAGAGCGCCATTCGCGATAATAAGCAGGCCAAAACCCGCATAACCCCAAGCGGCGATCCGCAAATACAGAACGAATTCGCTGAGGACTGCCGCATCATCTGTGAAGAAACCGGCGAACCAGTCACTGAACACCGTTAACACCATCGCCATAAGGAGGCCCCAGCCAATAGCGAAGCCTCCCGCACCAAACATGGCTTGGCGCGCTCTTTCAGGCTGATTGGCGCCCCAATTCTGCCCTACTATGGCCCCTATCGAGCCGGAAAGCGCGAGCAAGGGCACAACAGCGAAGGTTTGGACGCGACCCGCTGCACCAAAGCCAGCCACGGCGGCGGATCCTTGGGAAGCAATCAATGCTGTCAGCACTGACAGCCCAATCGGATTGATGGCATTGGATAGGGATGCCGGCACAGCAACTTTCATGATCGCGCTGAACTGCTCTTTCTTATGGCAACGCCTCACCAGCGCCAAGTCGAACGGAAGTGCGGTGGCCCGCATCAACCGGAGAGCGACCAACAAACCAAACCCCCAACCGATCAATGTGGCATAAGCCGCGCCTTGAATGCCAAACCCGCTAAATCCGAATGCACCTGTTATCAGGATAGGGTCGAGAACCCAGTTAGCGGCTGCATAAACCAGCGACACATAGGACGTGCGCCTCGCTTCTCCTTGTCCGCGCAACACCCCGTTAATACCCATGACGCCCATTATGAGAGGAAGGCCAAGGGCGAAGGGTCGCATATATTGCCTGATTAGAGGCATTATCGCCTCGTCGGCTTGCATCATTTGGAACAGGGGGTCGAGCAAGACATAAAGCAATAGGCCGAGCGCGAGACCTGTCGCTCCGGCGAGCACGATGCCGAAATTGGCGCGTTGCGCCGCCCGGTCCAGCGCACCTTCTCCCAAGGCGCGAGCAACAACTGAATTGATGCCGACCATCATGCCGATACCAAGGCTGCTGATCGCAACGCTCACAGGAAATATGAAGGCAATGGCGGCGAGGGCATCGCTGCCCAGTTGTCCGATGAAATACGCATCGACCAGTCCGATCGAAGTTATCGCTGCAACGCCAATGATCATCGGAAGGGTCTGCGAGACGAGATGCCCGCGGATTGATCCACGCGTTAGTTTGGCGCTCTCGCTCATGGACTACAGGCCTAGCTGGCCAAACTGCCGGGGGGAAGAGGTAATCCACAATACGCCCGTCTTGCGGCACATCGTAAAGATGCGATACAGCCACGACGTCCGATGGGGGTTGGTCCTCTTTTGCCTGGAGAAACCGCGCCTATGCCGCGCATGACAGTGAATGAACAGCCACTGGAGTTTGATCTCGATCCAGAGACTCCTCTGCTTTGGGCCTTGCGCGATGCCGCTAATCTGACCGGCACAAAGTATGGCTGCGGGAATGGCGATTGCGGGGCTTGCACAGTTTTAGTTGATGGCGCCCCCTTGCGTTCCTGCCTTGTTACGATTGGAGAGGCAGAAGGTCGCTTCATCACTACGATTGAAGGGCTTTCGGCGGATCGATCGCATCCTGTCCAAAAAGCTTTAGTTGCTGAACAGGCTATTCAATGCGGTTTTTGTACGCCGGGTATCACATTGGCTGCTGCTTCGCTGATCGCGCGCAATGCCGACCCAAGCGAAGACGAGATCAAGCAAGCGATCCCCAATATTTGTCGCTGTGGGGTCTACCCTCGGCTGGTTCGCGCTATCCAGCGCG
>WTKI01000062.1:0-6388 GCA_011524425.1 Altererythrobacter sp.
GCGGCATCAACCCGGCCCATTTTGGAGGCTGCAGACTGAGCCAAAGCATGCACTTGCCCATGATCCGTAATATCACACAGGGCGTGATGCCCGCCGATATCATCAGCTAGCTCTGACAAGACATCCTCGTGGCGCCCTGCAACCATCACTTCTGCGCCCTCTGCGGCAAAGAGGCGCGCGGTCGCTTGACCCATATTGTCTTTCGTCGCTGCGCCTAAAATGACTGCTTTTTTCCCTGCGAGCAGGCCCATGATCATCTCCAATCCGATTTTTCTATACTAATTCTTATTCCAATTCAGCGGCAGTCACCCTTCCCAAAAGTGTTCATTGATGCATCAGCCGCACGGGCTGATAGGCAAGTGAAAGGTAGAGGAGATTTCAATGTTCACTGGCCCTTGTGATGACAGACAGGCAATTGCCGAGCTTAACGGGACCTACGCTGACGGTGTGGTGCTCAAAGATGCCAGCATATGGGGAACGGTTTGGGCGCAAGACGCCACGTGGGATTTTTTCGGCAACCTGTTCAAAGGAAGGGATGCTATCGTTGGGTTTTGGGAGCAAGCGATGAGCGGCATTGAGACCGTCAGCTTTCACTGCGTCCCTTGCATGATAAACATCACCGGTGACACCGCGACTAGCCGCGTGCAAACGCAAGAGATCCTGAACATGAAAGATGGTGTGACACGCGTGGTTGGCGGTCTTTATGAAGACCGGCTGGCTAAGATTGACGGAGCCTGGCAATTCACGCACCGCAAGTTCGGCATAGTGGCAGAATATAATCCACCAGCAACAACCCAAGACGGAGAGTAAGCGTGGCTAAAATTGTCATTTCCGCTCAGATTGAGCTCGATCCCGCGAAACGGGAAGAGGCGCTGCGCACCGCTCAGAAATGGATTGACGGCGCACTCTCGCAAGATGGCTGCATTCACTATGACTGGAGTGCAGACTTAAACGATCCAGCGCGAGTTAATGTGTTTGAAGAATGGGAAAGCGAAGCTGCGCTCGCCAATCACTTCGCTAACAAGGAATATGCAGGCATGCTCGCGCATATGGGAAGCTATGGCATCATTAATGCCGTAAGCCGCAAATACCGTGTAGACGCAGAAGGACCGGTTTATGGTGAAGATGGCAAGCCCACAGCCGACTTTGGCTAAGACCTTAGGCCTGCCACTTCACTTCACAATTTCAGCATCTGCTTGCCGCGGTTCTTGCCGACGAAAAGGCGCTTAAGCGTCTCTGGGGCATTTTCAAAGCCTTCCTGGATGTCTTCCTGATAGCGCAGGCTGCCTTCCTGAACAAAGCCTTCGAGCCGCTTACGGATTGCGGGAAACTCTGCCGCCCAATCCAGAACGATGAAACCTGCCATAGTCGCGCGGCGAAATATCAGGTTGAAGTAATTGCCCGGACCGGTCGGTGTTCCGCCGGATTCATACCGGCTGATCCCGCCGCACACGACAACGCGCGCACCAGTCGCAATATTGGCCAGCATATCGTCAAGGATCTTGCCGCCGACATTGTCGAAAATCACATCGACCCCGCGAGGACAATTCTCGCGGATTTGCCCTTTGACATTGTCCGCCTTGTAATCGATCGCCGCATCATAACCAGCTTCGTCTACAAGCCACTTGCATTTGTCTGGTCCGCCAGCGATTCCCACCACTCGGCACCCGGCGATCTTTGCGAGCTGGCCGACAACAGAGCCGGTCGCGCCTGCAGCACCTGAAACCAAGACAGTGTCGCCTGCGACCGGTTTGCCGACCTTGAAGAGCCCGCAATATGCAGTGACACCTGTCGTGCCGAGCACAGACAGCACAGCTGTAGGAGACAATTCGGTATCAACCTTGGTCAGATCTTTGCCATCGGTTACCAGATGCTCTGTCCACCCTGTCGTGCCGAAAACCAGATCACCTTTTTGAAAGCGGCCTCCATTGCTTTCGATCACTTCACAGATACCACTGCCACGCATGACATCGCCAATATTCATTGGCGCCACATAGTCCGCGATATTTTCCATCCAGCCTTTCTGAGCCGGGTCAAATCCGAGGAAACGGGTTTGCAAAAGCATTTCCCCCGCTCCTGGATCAGGCAGCTGGGTTTCCACCAGTTTGAAATCACCGTCCTCGATCCCGCGGCCACGCGGGTGTCCGTTTAACAACCATTGACGAGTGGTGGTAGGCATAGCGAACTCCGTTTGGTCCAGATCAAGTGACATGTCGAATTGGCCTAATGCGGTTGCGCGGGCTCGATCACTACGGACAAAAGTGTCAGTCGCCCGAAAATATCGGTCTGATATCTTCATCGCCTAGAAGGAGACAATCATGAGCGTTGAGACGCACAAGACCTATTGCCGCTTCTGCCATGCGAATTGCGCAATGCTGGTGGATATTGAAGACGGAAAGGTAAAGGCTGTCCGCGGTGATCCGGAAGATCCCGAATATGGCGGTTATACGTGCAAGAAGGGCCGCGAACTTCCTGATTCTCACAATTCAGACGATCGCTTGCATTACAGTCTGGTGCGCGACGCAAATGGCGAATTTCAGCAAACCGCTATGACCGATGCGCTGAGCCACGTTTCCTCAGAATTGCGCCGCATAATCGATAAATATGGCCCTGATAGCGTAGCGGTCTTCATGGGATCGGGCGGTTATCAGAATTCATCTGCTTGGGCGGTGAGCCATAGCTTTACACAAGCGATAGGCAGCAAGCACTTTTTCACTTCTGTTACGCTGGACCAACCAGCAAAGGTTTTCACCACCGAACGCTACGGCAAATGGGAAGGCGGATCGAACAATTTCTCTAACGCAGATGTTGCGCTGTTTGTAGGCAACAATCCGATTGTCTCCCACTACTCACCTGTTGGAGGTGTGCCGCCATTCAGCCCATCAAAGCGGATAAGAGACCGCAAGAAAGATGGGTTAAAGCTGATTGTTGCTGACCCTCGATTGGCTGAGATTGGCCAACTTGCGGACATCTACTTGCCCGTAAAGCCGGGCGAAGATCCTGCACTTCTCGCAGGCATGCTCAATGTCATTATCAATGAAGAGCTTTATGACCGCAATTTCGTATCAGCGCATGTCGACGGCTTTGAAGAGCTGGCTGAAGCGGTGCAAGCGTTCACACCTGAAGTGGCCTCGGAAAGAGCTGGAGTGCAAGCGGATCAGCTCATCGCTGCAGCACGTATGTTTGCAGGTGGGTCCAAGGGATGCGCTGTTACCGGCACTGGTCCTGAAATGGCAGGTAATGGAACGCTAACGGAATATCTTGTTACTTGCCTCAACACAGTCTGCGCGCGCTTTAATCAGGAAGGCGAAAAATGCGGCGTGCCCGGCGTGTTTACGATCCAGATGGGAAAGAAGCGCGCTCAAGTTGCCCCGCCTTCTCCAATGTTCGGCGTTGAAGGGATGGCAAAGTCACGGTTCCGCGGCTTGGGCCAGCTGTTGATGGAAATGCCTTGCAATGTCATGGCCGACGAGATTCTCACACCTGGCGAAGGCCAGATCAGAGCGTTGATTTCTGTCGGAGGAAATCCAGAGGTCGGGTTCCCCAATCAGCTAAAAATGCGCCGCGCACTCGATGACCTTGAACTGTTTGTTCAAATCGATCCGTGGATGAGTGCCAGTGCAAAACGCGCGGATGTGGTGCTTGCTCCTAGCCAATGCCTAGAGCGCGAAGATATCACTAATCTGTCCGAATGGTGGCATGAAACCGCCTATGCGCGTTACACGGAAGCGCTGGCTCAACCGCCAGGCGATGTGATCGATGAATACCAGATGTTCTGGCATCTGGCGAAGAACCTCGGCGTTCAGCTTACCCTGGCTGGTGGTGATGTACCGATGGATGGCGATACCCCTCCCTCCAAGGAAACGGTTCTAGACCTGATGGTAGCTGGCAGCTTGGTTGCCCCGAGCCAGGTTCGCAAGGACGTGCAGGCCAATGGCGGCGCAGCAGTAGTCTACGAAGACAAGCATCCAATCATTGAAGCAAGCGATACTGAAGACCATTACCGTTTCCAGCTAGCCGCAGGGGACATGCCCAAGCAGTTGGAGAAATATGGCGCAGACGAAGCGAAGGCAGCCGGATTTGATTTCCGCCTGATCTCACGCCGATCAAAAGGCCGCTTCAATTCAATTGGCCAACCGCTTAAGAACCTCGGCAAGAAGGTTACTACCAACCCGGCCTATATCCATCCCGAGGACATGCAGGCGCAAGGGATCGCAGATGGTGACATCATCGAGATTTCCAGCGCGCACGCTTCCATTCATGGCGTTGCTAAGGGGAGCGACCGCGTCAGGCGCGGGATCGTTTCCATGGCACACGCTTTTGGTGACAGCGAGGCTGGCAAGCACAATGTCCGGGAAATGGGCGGCTCAACCAATAGGTTGACCAGCGATGAAGTGGATTTTGATCCGATCACTGGTCAAGCCTTGCAAAGTGCCATTCCAGTCAAGATCGCGGCAGCCTGAAGCTGCTCGCACGAAGGAGACAATATGCCAGACAACAGGCGCTTTCTGCTTCAGCGTCGGCCTGCCGGTACACCCGTCGAAGCCGACTTTGATCTGATCACCGAGCCTACGCCAGAACTCAAACCGGGTGAGTTTTTGATTCGCAATCACTACGCATCGCTCGATCCTGCAATGCGCGGGTGGATGGATGCTGAAGGCAATTACATGCCCCCCATTCCGCTCGGCGATCCTGTTCGAGCGACGACGATCGGCGTTGTCGAAGACAGCCAGGCCGAAGGCTTTGAAGCAGGTCAATGGGTCATGGGCCTCAATGCCCTCGAGGACTATTCAGTGGGCGTTGCGGGCGGCTTCACGCAACCCATCGATCCATCCATGGTCCCTAGCGTCACAAATTACCTGTCGCTCTTCGGAGCGGTCGGGATGACTGCATATTTCGGCTTTCTCGAAGTGTGCGAGCCAAACGAAGGGGAAACAGTTCTGGTCAGCGGCGCTGCTGGCGCGGTGGGGTCATTGGTCGGTCAACTGGCCAAGATCAAAGGTTGCCGCGCGGTCGGGATCGCAGGGGGTCCGGAGAAGTGTGCGCGTCTAACTGAAAAATACGGATTTGACGCTGCGATCGACTATAAAGGCAAGGACGAGGAGGCGCTCACCGCTGCTATCGCCGATGCGGCGCCCAATGGCGTCGATGTGATCTTTGAGAATGTCGGCGGAGCAATCCTGGATGCAGGATTGATGAACCTTAATCTCTATGCGCGCGTCGGCCTTTGCGGTTTGATCAGCGAATACAACACCGATCCGCGCGGAGCGCGCAATCTGTGGCAGCTTATTGTCAAACGCGCTCAGATCCGCGGGTTGCTTGTGGCCGATTATGTCGAGCGCTTTGCTGAAGGCGGAGCGCAATTAGGGCAATGGGCCGCAGAAGGCAAAATCACCATCGACGAGCACATTGATGAAGGCCTTGAAAACGCTTTTGACAGCTTCATGCGCCTATTTGCTGGCACTAACGATGGCAAGATGATCCTGAAGATCGCATGACGCGTAGTTTGCTCGTCCTGTCCGGTGGGCACCGCTATGACACGCAACCCTTTGACGAGCTCATCCACTCATTGGGTGATTGGGAAGTCACGCATTTGATCCACCCGGAGGCAGAAGATGCCGTCGCCAATGGCGCGGCGCAAGAGGCCGATGCGGTGCTTTTCTATGACATGGGCGGCTATGCTTTCGCTGACAATTGGGTGACTTCGCGCCCGCCATCTGAGGGCTTCAAGCGCGCCATTGTCGAGCGGTTCCAACAGGGGCGAGGCGCTGTCGCAATGCATCACGCACTTGCCGGCTGGGCAGACTGGCCTGAGTGGGCGGAGATGCTGGGCGGAAGGTTCCTTTATACGCCGGGTATCTTGCGGGGCGAGCAGACACCCGATTCAGGCTATCGTCTCGATGTCGATTACACTGCACAAGTGGTGGCAGATCATCCGGTCACGCGTGGCTTGCCGGAGGTTTTCCCAGTGTGTGACGAGCTTTATCTCGCACAGGTCTTTGAAGATGAAGTAGAGCCTCTGATCCGATCCGACGCGACGTTCACGCGCGATCATTTCTATTCAGCAGCGCTGGCTATCTCGGGTGATCTCGGTTCTAGGCAAGGCTGGGAGCATCCCGAAGGCAGCAATCTCGTCGCATGGCATAAACGTGTTGGAAACGCACCGCTGGTTTACCTGCAGTTTGGCGATAGAGCGAAGACCTACGCGAACCCCTGTGTGCATCAGATTATATCGCAGTCACTCGAATATATTGCGGAGACCTCGTATGACCCCCATTGAAACCATCGAAGCCTTCATCGCTGCATGGGGTCGCTATGATCTTGAGGCCATCTATAGCTTTATGGATGAAGACATAGTGTGGGAAGACGTACCGCTCTCCACTGTAAA
>WTKI01000062.1:6488-10879 GCA_011524425.1 Altererythrobacter sp.
TTTGACGCATCGCCTCACCACGAGGCGAGCGGCTAGTTTGCAAGATCGAATTAGTGAAGTGTCGAGAGATTTGGCCATGAATAAGCCGCAAACCAATATGTTCGCTCAGGAAACGCTGGTCGACCCATTCGATCATTACAGCGCGATGCATGAAGCGGGAATCAAGATCGATCATGTTCCCGAGATGAACACCTATGTCGTGTACGCTTATGATTTGTGCAGCGAGGCAACCACCAAGCCAGAAATTTTCCTGAACGATTTCGGTGCGCTCATGCGGAACGAAGATGACGCGGAGATTCAGGAAATTCTCTCTCAGGGTTGGGACGATGTCGCAACGCTTCTGACTGCAGACCATCCGGTCCACACACGCAATCGCAAACTGGTGAACCTCGCTTTCTCCGCGCCGCGTGTGAATGCCATCGAAGCAGACATGCGCAAAAAATCCATCGAGCTGATCGAGAAAATGTCGCAGAAAGCCAGCGGTGACTTTGTCGAGGATTTCTGCATCCCATTGCCGGTTGCTATGATCGCTCAGCAAATCGGCCTGGACAATGATCCGAAGCAAGTGAAGTCCTGGTCGGATGCAGCAGTTGACCGCTTCAGCCAAATGGTCGACCGCGACCGCCGGGTTGAATGCGCTAAGTCTTTCATAGAATATCAGACTTACATGAAGGGCAAAATTGACGATCGCCGAGCGAATGGCGGCGATGACTTGCTCACGGATCTCGTGGAAGCTCGGATCGAAGGCGAAACGCCGCTTACAGATCCGGAAATCATGTCGATCATGCAACAATTCATGGTTGCCGGGAATGAAACAACCACTTCTACGATTGCTGGTTGCATGTTGCAGCTGATCCGCAATCCCGAACAAATGGAAAAGGCGAAAGCGGCCGCCGGCGGACGCGACCCGAAACTGCTCCAGAATATGGTTGAAGAGGCGCTTCGTTATGAAACGCCCAGTGCAGGCATGTGGCGTTTGGTTGCAGAAGACACGCAGCTAGGCGGAGTGGACATTCCCAAGGGGGCTATGCTGCAACTTCGCTATGCCGCGGCCAATCGCGACCCGAGCAAGTTTGAAGATCCCGACAAGTTCGATATCGAGCGCAAGAATGCGCGCGCGCATCTCGCCTTTGGCAAAGGGCCGCACATGTGTGTCGGTAACATGCTGAGCCGCAAGGAAATGCTCGTCGCATTTGATGAGTTGCTGGAACGGCTCGACAATTTTGCACTGACCGACGAAGACGCAATCGCAGTCTTGCCGAACATCTTGCTGCGCGGCGTAACTCGTTTGCCGATCAGCTATACGAGCGCCGCAGCATGAATTTCGACCTTTCCGAAGAGCAGGAGCTGTTCACCTCTACCATTGAGCGTTTCTCCGCGCCGATTGATGTCGAGGCGCGTCGCAAACTGAGGATGATTGAAGGCGGCTATGATCGCGGCAGATGGAACGAACTGGCCGAGCTTGGGCTGATAGCGCTTGCGGCAAGTGAAGATGATGGCGGCATGGGGGGAAGCCCGCTTGATCTGGCGCTAGTCGGTGAAGCGATCGGCAAAGCCAATGCTGTTGACCCTAGGCTTGAAAACGGAGTGCTACCTGCCCGCTTGCTAGCTGCAGCAGGAGATGCAAGGCTTGAGTCCCTGCTATCAGGCGAAAGCGTAGCAGCCTTCGCGTGGGCGGAGCGGAACCAGCGCTATTGCCTTGCTCCTGAGAAAATGCGGCTGACACCAAGTGGTGATCAGTTTGTGCTGGCAGGTGAGAAGACTGCCATCTTAGGGGCAGGCATCGCAGACTTGCTCATAATTACAGCGTTGGATGAAAACGGTGCAACGCGCTTCGTTTGTCTGCCGAAAGACCATAGCGGGCTGGAGCTTCGTCATTACCGGATGGCTGATGGCAGTATCGCTGCTGAATTACAGGCTCTGCAAGCGCATGTAAGCCCTTCTGATGTGCTGGACATACCGGAGTCTGACTTTGAACTTGTCGTGGCAGACGTGCGCTTGCTGGCCGGCGCTGAGATGGTTGGGCTAGCGCAGCGCCTGCAGGATGAAACTTTGAATTATGTCAAAGAGCGCGAGCAATTCGGCGTGGCGATTGGCAGTTTTCAGGCGCTGCAACACCGTTTGGTCGATTGTTACTCCTTGCTCGAACAAGCGCGCTCCATGCTCTATCGCGCGGCGCTTGAAGATCGCTCGTCCATAGAAGGATGGAGCCGCTCAAGTGCGGGAGCAAAGACCTTTATCGCGGAGGCTGCCGATCACATCGCGCGCGAAGCCGTGCAAATGCATGGCGGCATGGGAATCACGGAAGAGTTGGCAATCGGGCATGCCATGAAGCGCGTGCTCCTGCTGAGCAAGCTGTTCGGCGATGCCGACCATACTCTCAGTGAATACGCAAAAGCGGCATAAAGGAATTTCGCATGAGCGTTCTGACCCCGATCGACCCCGACCTGTGGAGCAATGATCCTGAGCCTCATTTGATGGCAGGCAAGCTACCGACTGGAGAGGTCGTGTTTCCTATGCCGCAAGGTGACGCGGCTCAAGGCGTGGAGCCTTACAAGCTGGCGCGTCAAGGCACGCTGTGGAGCTGGACCAGCCAGGACTTTCTCCCCAAGGCTCCGTATGAAGGTCCGGGTTCTGGCGATGGCGAAGGCCCACCTGACTTTGTCCCTTACCTCATCGGCTATGTTGAACTTCCCGGCGAGGTGATTGTTGAAAGCCGGATTGTGGATGCAAGCCTGGCTGACTTGAAGCTCGGCATGCCGGTCGAGTTCTGCATCGTGCCTTTCAACGACAAAAATACGACCTTCGCCTTTCGTCCCATCCCGCAAGCCGCAGAGAGCGCCACATGAGTGAGAATGTCTATATCATCGGCGCGGGCATTCACCCGTTTGGCCGTACCGAAGGCCGTTCAGGCAGGGAGCAAGGCGTTTATGCCGTGCGCGAAGCCATGGCAGACGCAGGCCTCGAATGGACCGATATCGAATGCGCCTATGGCGGTTCAGCCGCCGCTGGCAATGCAGATATCATGGTCAATGAGCTAGGCCTGACTAGTCTGCCCTTTACGAACGTAGCCAATGGCTGTGCAACCGGTGGCAGCGCGCTGGTTTCAGCACAGATGGCGATCGCCAGCGGCTTTTACGATCTTGCCGTGGCTGTGGGTTTCGACAAGCACCCGCGCGGTGCATTCAATGCCAATCCGGCGGATTATGGCCTGCCTGAGTGGTATGGCCAAACAGGGATGATGCTAACCACGCAGTTCTTTGCGCTGAAGATCCAGCGCTACATGCAGTTGCACGGTATCAGCCGCGAAACCCTTGGCAGAGTCGCTGAAAAGGCCTTCCGCAACGGCACTAAGACGCCGCATGCCTGGCGGCGCAGCCCGATTGATCTCGAAACGATCATGAACGCGCCAATGATTAATGATCCGCTGACAAAGTATATGTTCTGCTCGCCTTCCGAAGGCGGCGTTGCACTTATTCTCGCAAGCGAGAAGAAAGTGCGCGAACTGGGCGCAGATGCAGTCAAGATTGCTAAGATTTCCGTCAAGACGCGCCCACCAGACAGCTTCGAAGTTTTCCAGGCAGGCGTTAGCGTCAAGGATGGCGGCAAGCCCACAGTGCTGGCCTCCCAGGCTGCGTTTGAAGGGGCTGGCATTGGTCCTGAAGACATTGAAGTCGCTCAGCTGCAAGACACAGAAAGCGGCGCGGAAGTCATGCACATGGCCGAAAACGGCTTTTGCAAAGATGGCGATCAAGAACAGTGGCTGCTGGAAGGGTGGTCGGATCTCGACGGAAAACTGCCGGTCAATACTGATGGCGGTTGCATCGCATGCGGCGAGCCAATCGGCGCATCTGGCCTGCGTCAGGTTTATGAAAATGTGCAGCAGTTGCGCGGCCGAGCCGGCGAGCGGCAGGTGGCTGGTTCGAGCGGCGAAGGGCCGAAGACCGGCTATAGCCATGTTTATGGCGCGCCGGGCCTGAGCGCGGTCGCAATCTTGCAGAGATAGGGGCGCGGGTTATGGGACGTATGAGCGGCAAAGTCGCATTGGTTACAGGGGGCGCTGAGGGGATTGGCGCAACGGTTGGCCGCATGTTCGTCGAAGAAGGCGGCAGCGTAATGCTGTGCGATGTCCAAATCGACAAGGCGCAAGCGCTCGCTGATGAGCTGGGTGACAGGGCCGACGCATTCCAGCTTGATGTGCGTGATCTTGAGCAATGGCACGATGCTGTTGCGGCAACAAAGGAGCGCTTCGGCAAGCTCACAACACTTTGTAATATCGCGGGCATTTCAGAGCCGGGCAATGTTGTGGATGTCGATCTCGACAGCTGGCAACGCACTATCGATATCAACCTTGTTGGCCCATTCTATGGGTGCCGCGCAGCATTGCCAGT
>WTKI01000062.1:10979-14646 GCA_011524425.1 Altererythrobacter sp.
GCGAAAGCGGTAATCTTCCTCGCAAGCGATGATGCCAGCTTCACTACAGGTTGCGATTTCACCGTCGATGGCGGTGGATCGATAAGGAGCTGAGAGAGGGAACGCCAATGGGCCAACAACCAGCCACACGGATCGATGCGCATTTTGTCGCAGCAGGCAAATATCATGATATCGACTATGCGCGTTTGGAATTGCTGAAACTGCTGCTTGAGCATCCCCATATTCGGACCACAGTTGCGCAAGACTATTCCGGCCTGGAGCGGCTCGACGCATGTCGTTTTCTCGTCACTTACACTTGCGACCTTGTGCCAACCCCAGAGCAGACCCAGCAATTGCGGAGCTGGCTGGAAGCGGGCGGCAAGTGGCTGGCGCTTCATGGGACAAATTCCATTCTGGTCTTTACTGAAGAAGGCTTAGTGGATGCTCCCGATGACCGGCCCGATTTCATGGAAATCGTAGGCACACAATTCAAAGCGCACCCTCCGATCGGCCAGTTCCCGGTTGAAGTCGTGAATAAAGACCACGAGCTTACCCGCGGAATTGAAGACTTCGAGATCGTGGACGAGCTTTATCTGTCCAACACGACCGCACCTATCGACACACTGATGCAAACAACATTCGAAGGTGATGCGACGGGTTTCACGCAGGAAAAATGGGACAAGACCACAGTGCCTATTCTCTATACGAGGGATATCGGAAAAGGCCGGATCGTCTACAACGCGCTCGGTCACTGCCGTGGTCATTATGACCTGCCAGGTATGGCTGATTTCTACCCGCACAAGGAAATGTGCGCGTGGAATTATGATGTTTATTACGACATGCTGCGCCGGGGAATCGCCTGGGCAATGCGCGACGAAAGCGCATGAGGAGACGCTGATCATGGATATGGATTTCTCACCGGAAGATGTCGCGTTTCGCGATGAGGTGCGTACCTTTTTAGCGGAGAACCTGCCGGAACGTATTCGCGATGGTGCGCGCCGCACGCCGGGTGTCTTTGTCGAACCTGATATCGGCATGGAATGGCACCGGATCCTCTATGAAAAAGGCTGGGTCGCCTATCATTGGCCGGAAGAAGATGGCGGGACAAATTGGACCCCAACACAGCGTTTCATCTTCGAAAAAGAATGTGCGCTCGCAGGCGCTCCTTCTCTATCCGTGCTAGGCCTCAAACTGGTTGGTCCCGTGATTTGCGAGTTCGGGACGCCCGAGCAAAAGGCAAAGTTTCTTCCCGGCATTCTGTCGGGCGAGGATTACTGGTGTCAGGGTTATTCGGAGCCGGGCTCTGGTTCTGATTTGGCCAGCCTTAAGACAAGCGCGCGATTGGAAGGCGACGAATACGTTATTAACGGATCAAAGATCTGGACCACGCACGCGCACCACGCGAATTGGATCTTCGCCTTGGTTCGGACTGACAATGCGGTCAAAAAACAACAAGGCATCAGCTTCTTGCTGGTTCCAATGGACCAACCTGGTGTCGAAGTATCTCCGATCCTGTCCATGTCCGGCGACCATGAAGTCAATCAGGTGTTCTTTAGCGATGCGCGTAGCCATGTCGATAATCGCATCGGCGAGGAAGGACAGGGCTGGACGATTGCCAAGTTCCTGCTGGAGAATGAACGCGGCGGATCATGTCATGCTCCGCGCTTGCTAAAGTCCATCGAGGGTCTTGAGGAACTCGCCACCAAGCAGCCCTCCGGCGTGAATGGTGCGATCGCCCATGACCCCAGATTCCGTGACAGATTGGCGCGTGTGAGGCTGAATGCTGAAGCGCTGGAAGTGACAGAGCTGCGCATTCTGGCTGACCTCGCCAAGGGCCGCCGACCAGGCCCGCAAACCTCGCTGGTAAAACTGCTGGGGTCGAATATCGGGCAAGATATCGACACGTTGCGCTTGGAATTGCTCGGCCATGACGGCCTGCAATTGCCGCTGGAGAGGCCGCTCTATGGCAATGAAGCGCCTGAACCTGTCGGCAGTGAATATGCGCAGGTTGCGATGGGCAACTACCTCAACAACCGCGCTTGGACCATCTTCGGTGGTTCGGACGAAGTGCAGAAAAACATCATAGCAAAGACTGTCTTGGGCCTCTGAGCCACGCACATTCCAACAGTCGCATGGAGTAATTTAATGGACGTATCGAAGCTCATGTTCCGTGAGGGACTGATGGATGGTGAACGCATCCTTGTCACCGGTGGCGGAACAGGTCTTGGCCGCGAAATGGCAGAGGGCTTTTTGAAGCTTGGCGCTGAAGTTTATATTTGCGGACGCCGGCAAGGCAAACTGGACGAAACAGCGGCAGAATTGATGGCTGCCCACGGTGGCAAAGTCGTCGCCCAAGCCTGTGATATCCGCGATCCCGATGCGATCCATGCGATGGTCGATGCGATCTGGGAGGACGGCGGTGCACTGACAGGCGTTGTCAACAATGCGGCAGGCAATTTCATCAGCCGCACAGAGGATCTGTCCGTCAACGCATTCAACGCGATCGCCGACATCGTCTTTCGCGGCACGTTCTACGTAACCCTCGATGTGGGCAAGCGCTTGATTGCTGAGAAAAAGAAAGCCAGCTTCCTTTCGATCCTGACGACATGGGTATGGACCGGCAGCGCGTTTGTTGTCCCGAGCGCTATGTCGAAGACTGCAATCAATGCGATGACACAAAGCCTCTCAACGGAATGGGGTCGTTACGGGCTGCGCTTCAATGCGATTGCTCCTGGCCTTTTCCCAACAAAGGGCATGAGTTCACGGCTTAATCCGGGTGAGAAAGACGCCAACCCTAACAACTCCATGAACCCAATGGGCCGCGCGGGCGAGATGCACGAGCTAGCCAACCTTGCAGTATTTCTAATGGGGCCAGGTGCGGAATATGTGAACGGCCAGACCATCGCAATCGATGGTGCGGGCGCGCGCGCTAATGGCGGAACTTTCTACCCGATGCTGTCAGGCCTTGGCGACGAAGAGTGGGAGCAAATGCGCGCAATGATCAAAGGCACGAACGCAAAAGACAAGTCAGAGCGTTCGACTTGAGCGAATAGCGCTGGCTTAATCCAAGCTTGCATCCACAATGGCTTGCGCAGCCTTATAGTCAGGCTTGCCATTGTTCAGCCGCAATGACTGATCGGTAAACACATAGAGCCGCGGGATCTTATAGCCGGCGAGCTCTTTGCGCGCGCAAGTGTCCAGAGCTTCCTCAATACCGGCGCTATTGTCCTTGGGTTTGATCACAGCCGCAATCTTGCGTCCAAACCTTGGGTCCGGAACACTGACAACAAGCGCGTCCTGGACTTTCTCATGCGCCTGCAACACAGCTTCAACCTCTTCTGGAAATACCTTTTCGCCGCCTGTGTTGATGCACATATTGTCGCGCCCGATGAATTCCATTGTGCCATCAGCGGACCAGCGCGCTTTATCGCCTGTCATGAGATAGCGCTGGCCGTCGATGACAGGGAATGTCCGCGCGTTCTTCTCGTCTTCACCGAGATACCCCACGGGAAGCGGGCCTGCGCGGGCAACAATCCCAATGCCGTCCTCGCCGGGCTTGATCTCTTTAAGCTGTTCATCGAACAGTTTGGTCGAACGTCCTGGGAGCGCTTGGAATTTGCCGCCCCCGCTTGATCCTGCAGCAGTGGTTATCACAATTGCGGTGCCTGAACTCTCGCTTGAGCCCAGC
>WTKI01000337.1 GCA_011524425.1 Altererythrobacter sp.
CGCAACTTTTTCTTTGGCTCTTGCGTAACTAAGCCGAACCTTGCTGCGAATAAACAAATGCAAACACCGCGTTCACACTATGGAAAGCGCAATCCCGTATGACGCATCACACAAACGACGACAATTTTGAGACAACCCATGCAATTGATCCGCTCCGAAGTGACCCGACTGTTCGCGATAGGCTTTATCGCTGGCACGCTGATGGTAGGCGCGGCGACTGCAACGGATTGGAATCAAGAGCTGGCGCCGCAAGCATTCGCAGCCGAAGTGGAAGTGAGCGCAGCGGCCGCCGAGTGAGCAGAACGCGCAGTATTCTCTCAAATTCCCGCAAAATCTTCCTCGCGGCGAGCGCAACGCTGGCATTGGCTGGATGCTCCATTGCACCTGCCATGGCCGGCGAAGTTCAATATGATGCGCCGGCGGCTGAACGCATTTCGAAAGAAAGCGGTGCGCTGCGCGCTGCGATCTTTGCCGGCGGTTGCTTTTGGGGAATTGAAGGCATCTTCAGCCATGTGAAAGGCGTGAAGCGGGTACAGTCAGGTTACCATGGCGGCCGTTCGTCCAGCGCGACTTACAAGCAAGTCATTACAGGCTTCACGAACCATGCAGAAGCAGTGCGGGTTGTCTATGATCCGGACGAAGTGCGCTATGACGAGCTGCTACAGATTTTCTTTTCCGTAGGTGCCGACCCCACCTTGCTTAACCGCCAGGGTCCGGATGTGGGCGCTCACTACCGCACTGCGCTGGTGCCATTAGGGGCAGAGCAGCGCGCAGTTGCTAAAGCTTATCTAGAGCAGATGAAGACCTCGAAGGTTTGGGACAAGCCGATCGTTGCCACGATCGAATCGCATAAGAAGTTTTTCGTCGCGGAGGATTATCATCAGGACTTCATGGCGAAAAACCCGCGTCATGGATACATTTTGGCATGGGATAAACCCAAGGTAGAAGCGCTTGCGCGGATGTACCCGGAACATTTCCGGTCGGAGTTTCTTCGCGACGACAGCTAGCCGCCGCCCGGCATCTTCAAGCTGTGTCTGGTCTTAGCGGCCGGCCCGCTCTATATTGGCCCTATGGCTACTGCACACAATCATTCTCATAGCGAACATTCAGGCGAGGACCTTCTCGAAGCGGCGAAGCAATCGCTGATGCGATCCGGCGAACAATGGACCGGTATGCGCGAAAGCGTGTTTGCCGAACTGATGCGCCACGAAAAACCTGTCTCCGCTTATGATATGGCGGACAGCCTTTCTGCTGTTCGTGGGAAGAGGGTTGCGCCTAACAGCATATACCGCATTTTGGATCTGTTCGTGGCGAACAATCTCGCGATGCGGGTAGAGAGCGCCAATGCATTTCTCGCTAATACCCATCCTGGCTGCGAGCATGATTGCATCTTTCTCGTGTGTGATGATTGCGGTCAGGCGACTCATTTGGATGATGATGCGATCAGCAGCGCCTTGCGCGGCATCGCTAAGGGTCAGAAATTCACTGCGACTCGCCCGATTGTTGAGATTCGGGGGGTTTGCGGCGGCTGCATGGCGTAATTTGAAGCCAGAATCGGTCATTTCGACCGGTGAGCCGTTCTCTGCTAGCGCTAAAGCGTTCATCGACAGTTTCGATTTTGCGGTGTAAGGCCTTGCCTCATGACGTCACCATTGCAGACACCGTTGCTCGATACAGTCCATTATCCCAGTGACTTGCGCAAACTTGCGCCAGAGCAATTGCGACAGCTTTCTGATGAACTGCGCAGCGAAATGCTCGATGCGGTCGGGACGACAGGCGGACATCTTGGCTCTGGCCTTGGAGTGGTCGAGCTGACCGTCGCGATCCATTATGTTTTCAACACGCCAGATGATCGGCTTGTCTGGGATGTCGGGCACCAATGCTATCCCCACAAGATCCTGACCGGCAGGCGCGACCGGATCCGCACTTTGCGTCAAGGCGGGGGCCTTTCCGGCTTCACCAAGCGTGCTGAAAGCGAATATGATCCGTTTGGCGCTGCGCATAGCTCAACTTCGATTTCCGCTGCGCTGGGCTTTGCCGTGGCGAACAAGCTGAAGCAGCAACCGGGTCGCGGGATCGCGGTGATTGGGGATGGCGCGATGAGCGCGGGCATGGCTTATGAAGCGATGAACAATGCCGAACAGGCCGGCAATCGTCTTGTGGTCATCCTCAACGACAATGACATGTCGATCGCGCCGCCTGTAGGCGGCCTCAGCGCCTATCTAGCGCGGATGGTGTCCTCGTCAGAATATCTGGGTTTGCGCAGTCTTGCCTCGCGCGTCACCTCCAAACTCTCGCGCCGTGTCCACAAGGCGATGGGCAAAGCGGAAGAGTTCACCCGCGGCATGGTAACGGGCGGGACCTTGTTTGAAGAGCTGGGCTTTTATTACGTGGGCCCGATTGATGGACACAATCTTGATCATTTGATCCCGGTGCTGGAAAATGTCCGCGATAGCGAGCAAGGCCCAGTACTGATCCATGTCGTGACGACCAAGGGCAAAGGCTATGCCCCGGCTGAAAACAGCGCAGACAAATATCACGGCGTGCCCAAATTCGATGTGGTGACGGGCGAGAAAGCCAAGGGCAAACCTGGCCCGCCTGCTTATCAAAACGTGTTTGGCGACACGCTGGCCAAGCTTGCTGAAACCGATGATCGCATTTGCGCGATCACCGCGGCCATGCCTTCGGGGACAGGTGTTGACCGCTTTGCCAAAGCGCATCCGGACCGCAGCTTTGACGTTGGCAT
>WTKI01000039.1 GCA_011524425.1 Altererythrobacter sp.
CTTCCAGCATCTCGGTGGGGATCTCACCCGGCTCGAGATTTGGATCGATGCGAGCCGCGGCCGCAGTTTCTTCCAGCTCTTTTTGCTCTTCTTCGAACAGCTGTGCGAGCACGTCGACACCCTGGCTCTGAAGTTCGGCTTCGTCGTCTGAACGGGCTACGTTAGCCTTCACAATGACGTGTACTTCAGGGTGAAGAGCGACGGTCACGTCGTGCATGCCGATCGTTTTGATCGGAGCGCCCATGATGACCTGCTTTTTGTCGACATCATGACCTTGCTCGGCAAGGCCTGCGACCATGTCGCGCACATTGACAGAACCGTAAAGCTGACCAGCGTTTGAAGACGCGCGGATCAGAACAACTTCTGCTCCTGCAACCTTCTCGCCAACTTTCTCAGCTTCACTGCGCTTCTCAGCATTTTCTTTTTCAAGGCGCTCGCGGTTGGCTTCGAAAACCTTTTTGTTGGCTTCGTTAGCGCGCAGAGCCTTTTTCTGTGGCAGCAGGAAGTTGCGGGCATAGCCGTCTTTGACGGTGACAACGTCACCAATCGTCCCTAGCTTTTCGATACGCTCCAGGAGAATGATATCCATGTCTCTTCTCCTCTTACTTCACAATGTATGGCAGCAGGCCAATGTGGCGAGCGCGTTTGATTGCTTTAGCGAGTTCGCGCTGCTTTTTGGCGCTAACCGCAGTAATACGAGACGGAACGATCTTGCCGCGCTCTGACATAAAGCCTTGCAGCAAACGGACGTCTTTGTAATCGATTTGCGGAGCATTCTTGCCAGCGAACGGGCAAGATTTGCGGCGGCGGAAAAACGGGCGTGCCATCAGTCGCGCTCCTCTCTGTCAGAACGACGCTTACGGTCGCGATCATTCTTGCGCATCATCACAGATGGACCATCTTCATGTTCGTCCACGCGAATGGTCATGTAACGAATGACATCTTCATTGATGCGTGTTTGACGCTCGAGCTCTTCAACTACGTTGCCTGGACCATCAATGTTCAGCATCACAAAGTGCGCTTTACGGTTGCGGTCAATTTTGTAGGCGAGAGATTTCAGACCCCAGGTTTCAGTCTTAGTGACTTTACCGTCGTTCTTTTCAACGATTTCCGTGGCGGTTGCGGCGAGCGTATCCACTTGGGCTTGGCTCAGATCCTGACGCGCCAGGAAAACATGCTCATATAGCGGCATGCTTTTATCCTTTCAGTTCATACCGATCGTTGGCTGATCTGTCCGAATGACAGGGCCCCTCCGGCTTTCTTTTCGCTCTTTTCGGTTTTGCTTCCGATCAAAGTGATGCGCGCACATAGCCTGTTTTGCTTGGAATGCAAGCATCAAGCTGCTCTGGGGAGCGCGCAGGCCAAGGGGTTGCAGCTAAGAGCTGAGAGCGGCATGTGAGCATGTAAAGCAATCAGGGAAGGGTAAGTTGCTGTGCCATCAGGATTAGTTGCGCTGCTCGACGATGTCTCGATTATTGCTCGAACAGCGGCCGCATCGATTGATGATATCGGTGTTGCAGCAAGCCGAGCGGGGGCGAAGACAGCCGGCGTGGTTATTGACGATGCTGCGGTCACACCAAGCTATGTTACCGGTCTTAGTCCCGCACGAGAACTGCCGATAATCTGGAAGATTACAAAAGGCAGTCTGTTCAACAAGCTGATCATCCTGCTGCCGGGTGCGATATTGCTGTCTGAATTCCTGCCCGGCGCGATCATCTGGTTGTTGATGCTGGGCGGCGCCTTCCTTTGCTATGAAGGCGCGGAAAAGATCATGGAGAAGCTGGGCGGCGAGAAGCATGGCAAAACCGTCGAAGACACTATCGATGATCCGGTTGAGTTTGAGAAACAGCGCGTGGCTGGCGCTGTGCGCACAGACCTTATCCTTTCAGCAGAGATCATGGCGATCACGCTGAATGAACTTGATCTGCCGACATGGTGGGAGCGCGGATTGGCATTAGCGCTCGTTGCATTTGTTGTGACAGTGGTCGTTTACGGCTCTGTCGCCTTGATCGTGAAGCTGGATGATATGGGCTTGCATCTCGCCAAAAGCGCGAGCAGCGCGGTGCAAAGTTTCGGCCAGTTTCTCGTCAATTCGGTTCCTAAGCTGCTGACTTTTCTCTCCGTTGTGGGAACGGTTGCGATGCTGTGGGTTGGCGGCGGCATCATTGTACATGGTACGCATGAGGTCGGGTTTGATGCGCTCTACAATCTCGCTCATGGCGCGGAATACGCAGCGGCGGGAATGGCGGGCACCATGTCGGGAATTGCTGGCTGGGTGGCCTATGCCGCGGTGTCAGCTGTTCTGGGCGTGATTTTGGGTGTGATTATCGCGCTCGTCCTACACAAAGTGCTGGGTGTGGGCGCCGGCGAAGCGCACTAACACCCGGCGACTATGACCCAACCTGTACTTTACACTTGCGCGCGGTCTCGCGGCCTCAGAGCAACATGGGCGGCGGAAGAAGCAGGCGTGGATGTGGATCTGAAGATCCTGCCATTCCCACCGCGATTTCAAGCACCGGAATATCTTGAGGTTAATCCGCTCGGCACAGTCCCTTTATTGGTCGATGGCGACGCGCGCATGACAGAGAGCTGTGCGATCGCGCATTATCTTGCGAGTAAGAATGGCGCGAGCGATCTGGTCGTCTCACCTGGCGAAGATGACTATGCGGCCTATTGTGATTTTACCTATCATGCTGACGCCACGATCACATTTCCCCAGACTGTCTACATGCGCTTTGCGATATT
>WTKI01000287.1 GCA_011524425.1 Altererythrobacter sp.
TCGGAGATGTGTATAAGAGACAGTCGATATACTGATCGATCTCGTCGGCGGTGATCGCTGCTCCTTCAACCGGGCCATCCAACGGCAAATGCATGGTGCCAAGGATCGATTTACCCGCCCAAGGCACAGCGAATTGCAGGCTTTCCCCCCTATCGACGATCGCATCCTTGTCATGAAAAGTAGGCGGTACCGGAAAGGAGAGTACATGCCCTTCACACAGTGACTTTGTCACAAGGCCAAACGCACGGGCCAGCGGAACTTGCGTTTTTGCCCCTGACCATCCGGCTAAAGGCCCAGTCGCATCAATCACCGCGCGCGCTTGGATGGTGAGCGCATCACCGCTTAGCTGATCGCGTGCAAACACACCTTGCACACTTCCATCCGGAGCCTTGAACAGCTCTTCTGCGGCAACGCGATTGGCGATGCTGGCCCCTTGTGCCGCTGCCGCCCGCAATACGCCAATAACCAGCCGTTCTGTATTGGTGACCAGCCCTTCCGGCCATACAGCGCCGCCCGTCAGATCGTCTTGCGGGATGAGAGGACATGCAGCCATTGCCTTTTGCGGGCTCAGCATACTCGATGCGGGGACTGCCAGATCGGGATCGTCCGACTTGCGCCATTGCTTGCTCAGCCAGTCATACAATGCGGTATAAATCCGCACTGTTTCGCGCCCTTTGATCCCGTGACCGCGCACCGGCATCAGCACTGGCACATGCTTCATGATATGCGGTGCATTAGCAAACAGAGCCGCGCGTTCCTGCGCTGATTTGCGCAAACGTTTGAAGTCGCCATGCTGGAGGTAACGCACTCCGCTATGCGCAACCTTGGCTGAATTGGCACTGGTGGCGCAGGCGAAATCATGGCTTTCAATCAACGCTGCCTTAAGCCCGCGCGTTGCGGCATCCATTACGCAATAGGCGCCATCAATCCCGCCCCCTACGACAAGCACGTCAAACGTTTCGCTCGATAGCTTCGCAATATCACGGACCAAGGCGGATGCAGGCGGGCTCACGCCGCTTTCGCTTCCCGCGCAAAACTGCGCCATGCCATGATCAGGATCGGAATGGTGACAAGCGCCTGCGCGCTGGCCACCCCCAGGATGACGCCGATCAAGCCATAAGGCGCCATCGCCCAGGCTGCAGCAATGGAAAGCGCGAGCCCTCCCCAACCTGCAAGATTGAGTGTGTGCAGCATGCCTACAGAGCCAAGCGCTGTGATGATCGCGCGGGCCAATGCCTGACCAATCATCACAACACCGCTACAACACGCCGCGAGCACCAGCATGTCGTTTGCTTCATACCGGCCCTGCGTCAGCCACGGCATGAGATAAGGCACTAGGAATACAAGGATTGCTGCCCCGATCAGCATCAATCCTGCCAGAGCGATCATCTCCAACCGAACGCGGGTGTAATTGGCTGCAAGCTTTTCCCTGTCGCTTAATTGCGGCGTCAGCGCAAAGCCCATACCAGAACTGATCAGTCGGAACGGAAATATAGCCAGCGAAGACAGCAGGCTGAATGTCGCGAGGCTTTTCAAATCGATCAACGCGGGCAGGAACAGCCGCTCCATTTGCAAAGTGAGTGTTCCCAGTGTCGCAAGCCCTAGCAATGGCAAAGCCTCAGCGAAGCGATACCCCGAAACGGTTTGGGCAAATCCTTCACCGCCCGCCACTTTAGCCAGAGCAAGGATCATAGTGATGGCTGTTCCAATGGCATAAAGCCACAAGACATCGGCAAGCGTCAGTTGCGGGCTGAACTGCGCAAGTGTTGCGATCAGCAAAAGCCCAAGGTTCGGCAAGACATAGATCGCTAAAGCAAGAAACGTCGTTCCCCGGCGCCGGAGTTCAGACGTCGCGCCAACCATAACGCCGCCAAGCGCGATGGAAACGGCGAGCGCAAAGGTCGCTGATACGCTCATGGACACATAAGCGCTGGCAGCAAAAGCGAAAGCGCCGCCAACCAGGCTGGATGATACCAACTGCGAAAAGGCAATTTTGCGTGTGTATGCGAGCGAGCGCCGGATGCTCAATTGGTCCATTCCCAGCGGCGCGACCAGAGCCGCGACATTGTAAACGGCGATAGCGAGCGCAAACTTGGCGTAAGCTTCGACCTCCAGCCCGCGCGCAAGCAGGATATTAGCAAGAGCAAAGGCCGCGCCGCTCGCTGCAAAAATCAGCGCAGACCCGATAGTCGCGTTCTTGAACGGCGCGATGAGAGAGGCGAGCTTCATGGCTCTTTTCGCGCTAGTCGCGGCGCAGCAGCTTTTGCCGCTCGCCGGTCAACGCTTGCTCTGTCAGCTCATAGGTCACAGGCACTTTGTAGCGTTCAAGGCGAGCGCTGCAATGTTTGCGCACCGCTTTGCGAACAGTCGCGGCATCTATCCCTTCATTAGTGCGAATGCGCGCAGCAATGACTTTGCCCAGCAGCGGATGAGGATCGCCGCGCACGACAACTTCGCGCACGTTATCAACCTCGCGGATGACATCTTCAATTTCAGCCGGGTAGACCTTCTCGCCGCCAACATTGATCAGCTCAGATTTGCGTCCGATAATGCGGATCCATGGGCCGTCTTGTTCCACGCTGTCGCCAGTCGATATCCAGCCATCGACAACAGACGGGGTCTCTTCGCCAAGATAGCCGATCATTGCCGTCGGCGCGTGCACATGAAGCATACCGTCTTCAATGCGGATCCCGACTTTGCTGTCATCAAGCTCGATAAAGCGGCCATCATCGGGCTTAGT
>WTKI01000280.1 GCA_011524425.1 Altererythrobacter sp.
CATAGCAATTGGCAGGCCCGGATTCCCGAGCCTGCCAATCTTGATTATGAATAATCTGTATGAAGGGATAAGCGCTAGGCCGCAATAGACCCTGCGTCTGGCTCAATCATCATATTCAGGAAAAATTCCTCAAAAGCCGCTGGCCTTTGAATAAAGCGGTTGAATGGAACGGACGCCTTGCTGATCGCCTCCGGCGCGATATTGCATCCGCATGCACGCGCATTTGCCACAGCTTGGTCTCGACCTTCAGATCCGGATACCACCCCGATCCTATATTTGCCCATATTTGCCATGCGCGCGATCGTCATATCGCCGT
Source organism: Altererythrobacter sp. (assembly GCA_011524425.1). Taxonomy (GTDB): domain Bacteria; phylum Pseudomonadota; class Alphaproteobacteria; order Sphingomonadales; family Sphingomonadaceae; genus Erythrobacter. The sequence continues at coordinate 317 of WTKI01000280.1, forward strand.
CGAAACTATCAGGCAGCGTAAGGTCGAGCACGACAAGGTCAAAGCGCTCAAGGCGAACCCGGCTTTCCGCTTCCATGAGAGTAGATGCTGTCACGAGGTCTACCTGAACACGGCTGCGTGCAGCTTTATCAGCTGCGATTGCCAACATATCGCGAACAGGTTCGTGATCCTCTACCCAAAGGACTTTCATACTCTACTCCAAAATCTACAAAAACACTCTACTACGCTCAGACCGGAACATCCCCCGAGTCCTTAACTTGAGACCACAATACCTTAGTGAAGTTGCGGGATCGTAAAGCAGAGATGACCAAAGTATTGAAATTGTGATTTAATTGGCATCCACGGTATAATAAATTGGCATATAGAGCAGAATTTCGATAACAAGTGTCGCGAAACAAAAACGGTTATCATGACGGATAATTATTCGACAACGAATACGCCGGTGGGAAGAAATGCAAAGCAATCAGCTTTTCACATTCCGCGCACCGATGATAAGCACATCATCGATGTGATGATCGAAGAGCGTTGCCCGTCCTTCGTTGAACACTGGACGTGGCCGATGCTGAGGCCGGCACTTTTTAAACTGCTCGGCTACAAGCGCGCTGTGCGAATGGCAGATGAACTGCTTTCTATGTCCGGCGAGGATTCCTTTGACTATTTGGCAGAGGAGCTCGCATTCAAGCTGACCGTAAATGATCTGGACCGCGTGCCCGAATCCGGCCGCTGCGTAATCGTCGCCAATCATCCAACAGGCCTCGCAGACGGCGCAGCCGTTTGGAAGACGCTACGTCCGCGCCGAAAAGATGTGATCTTTTTTGCAAATGCAGACGCGATGCGCATCAATCCGCGATTTGGTGAGACTACGATCCCGATCGAATGGGTGCTGGAGAAACGGTCTCCAGCCAAAACGCGCGAAACCCTGAAGCTCGCTGGCGAAGCCTTTGCGCAAGAAATGTGCGTCGTTATATTTCCATCGGGGCGGCTGGCGAAAAAAGTAGATGGCAAACTCACCGAACAAGATTGGTTTCCAACTGCCGTTACGCTTGCGCGAAAAAAGAAAGCACCTGTTATTCCGCTACACATCGATGCGACCAATTCCTGGGTCTATTACCTCTTCTCCAAACTAAATAACGAGCTGCGCGATATTACCTTGTTCCGAGAACTCCTAAATAAAAAGGGCTCTCACTTCGGGATGCACTTCGGACCAGCTTTGGCGTCCGATATGCTCACCGGAGACGCGAACGATCTAACGCAAAGACTCCAAAAACACGTATCTTACCGAATGGCGGATGATCCACACACCTCGTTTTTGCCTTAGCGCAGCGCAATTGTTTCCTAATTAACAGTCCGGCCTGCAGAAAGCGCTCGTTCGCGACCGCAAAATTTTGTATGAGCGGTGCATAGCTGATGGAAAGGAACTGCAATGCAGGACTTATGGAACAATATCGTCTCCCAGTTAGAAATTTGGGGACCAAAAGTACTTTATGCGGCGGCAATTTTATTGATTGCCTATATCGCCGCACTGATCGTGAAATGGCTAATCGGTAAAGCCATTGATTCAACCGGCATAGCTAAGAAGGCAAATGGTCATACAGGTGCAGGGCAAAAATCCTTGGGCGCATCGCTCGGAAGTGCTGGCTTCTGGATCGTGATGCTGTTTGGCCTCGTGCAGGCACTCTTCCAACTCGATGCCACGATGATTTCGGACCCGCTGGTGAATGTCCTTGATACGATCATGGCATATGTGCCGAAAATCATCGGAGCGGTCATTGTGTTTGGTATCTTTATGATCCTCGCGAATGTCGTGAAGCATGCGCTTGGTTCGATCTTGGAGCTCGCAAATGGACTTCCAGAGCGCGCAGGCCTCGCGAGCGGCCCTGTGAACGTTTCCGGCATCGTCTCAAATGTGGCCTTTGGCTTCCTCGCCATTGTGGGTGCAATCACAGCGATTGACGTTCTTGACGTCCAAGCCATCGAAGACGCAACCAAGCCTTTATTAGAGAGCTTCCTCGGCATGGTGGATAATGTCTTCGCCGCAGGTATCATAATCGGTATTTTTGCACTGATTGCACGCTTCGTTGGTAAAATGCTCGACAGCACATTGCCATCCACTGGCATCAACAATGCCGTCTCTCAACTCGGCGTTCTGAAAGGTGCTGATGGTGGCATGACAGCCTCTAGCGTGATCTCACGCGTCTCTACGTTCTTCATCATTCTTGTTGGTCTCGTATCCGCAGTGAATGCGCTGGAAATCGACACGCTGACGGGTCAGATGGAAGTCATCTTGGCGATGGGTGCAAAAATCGTCTTCGGCGCCGTCATCATCTTTGCCGGCGCCTTCATCGCGAACATGGTATCTGGCGCGATGAAATCAGCAGGCGGCGGCGCAACAGACGCAGCAGCGAGCGTCATGAAATGGGTGAT
>WTKI01000315.1 GCA_011524425.1 Altererythrobacter sp.
GCTTGAAGCGCGCGGGCTTTTGAATTCTGAAAGCGAATAGCCCGTAAGTCCCTCGCTGGAAAAGAGAGGCGGCCCTTTGCCGGGGCCGCCTTTTCTTTTGCAATCAGCTTGACCGGGTGGCGGTTTAAGCGCTGCGCGCTTCGACCACCTCTTCGCATGCCGAACCACTTTCTCCGCAAGCGAGCAGCTCTACAAACTTCTCGGCATTGATAGCGACATCATCCGGCCCGATCTGATCAAACGGATCTTCCAAATGGCTTTGAATATTGTCGAGGCCTGTCAGGATCACCGCAAACAGCACTGGCATAACATAGGTCAGAACGGGGGCTTCATACTCGATCGCCTGATGCGCGAAATACGGTCCATAGATTAGCGGCAAGACAATAATGAAGAAGTCGCTGAAGGCCCGCAAAGTGCGCGGTGTGCGATACTGATAAATGTGCTTCACGCTTTCAAACGCGACGATCATCTTGGAAATATACTGATTGCAGCGCGAGCATTCGCCTGAAGCCAGCCCCTCTTCGCGCATGCGTTTCACAAATTCGGACAGTTCGGAAAAGCTCGCATAAACTTCACGTTCATGGGCTGAGATGTCTTCGCGCTCGGCCTTGAACAGGTCGCGACAGCTTTTCAGCAAATGGATCAGGACGGCTTCAACGTGGCGCAAGCGGTCTTCACTCTGCTCGGGAATCCAGTCACGCGCAGCAAAGTAGATTGCACGGCCATGCGCTTTGATAGTCCCATAATCATCGAGCGCAGCCTCGCGGCGTTTGTAAGCATGACCGATCGAAAACACGATCGGAAATATCACTGCGGTGGAGATGATAGTCAGCGGGTAATCAGCGACTAAATTGAATTGCAGGGATACCCACGTTGCAAGCACCGCCAAAATAGCAATGGTCAAAGTTTTCCCGTTAACAATCAATCCAATACGCGAAATGCGATCCAGCAGCATGATTTTCCTTCCCTGTTGCGCGCTGTGTTGCGTGCCGGGACCTAACGGTCAAGGCTTGAAACAGGGTTAAGAAGCGGTTGCTAGTGCCAGGCGCTATTTCAGATTGCGACGCTCGACGACCCGTCCTCGGTATTCACATGTGTACCGAAGCACACGCACAGCGTCGCGCATAGACATCAGAGATTCTTGCGCAAATTGAGCGCACACCTGCTTGCAGGCGCTTGAACTGCCGGTTGCATGCTGCATCATAATGACCCCATCGACGTGGTCATTGGTCATCCTGAGAAGACAATCCAGATCTTGGCTGGAGACACGTTCAAAACTCGGCACGAAGTCCTTGGTTTGCGCCGAGGTCGCAGGCACGCTGAGCAAAGATGCAACGCCTGTGCAAAGCATGATCATCGCTATTCGCATGGGTCACCTTTCATGTGTCGCTGCAGGATGCCAATGCGATTGCTAACATATCGTAAGAGCGCGAGCACCTTTTTCCCCGACCCACTGTGCCTCAACACCCCATACCCTGGAAATGATATCGCTTGAAAGAGCATGAGCAGGGCTCCCGTCTGAAGCGATAGCGCCAGCGTTTTCATCTTGTTCCAGCACAATCACACGGTCGGCATGGTTCATTGCAGTCGCCAAATCGTGCAAAACGACCACTACACCGGCGCCTTGATCTGCGACTTGGCGCAAATATTTCAACAAGCGCAGTTGATGCGCGAGATCAAGCGCCGCCAGCGGTTCGTCTGCCAATATCCATTCAGGCTCACCTGCCAGCACACGCGCAAGCAAAGCGCGCGCTTTCTCGCCGCCAGAAAGCTGTGATGCGGGACGATGACGCAGCGCCTGCAAGTCCAGCGCCGCTATGGCGGTCTCGACTGCTCGTTCCCCGCGATCACGATGCGGCAACCGGCCAAGCCGGACAAGATTTGCCACAGATACATCCCAAGCGACTTCCGCGCTTTGTGGCAGATATCCGATCCGCTTTGCACGCTCCTGTAGTGTGTATTTGTCGAGCCTTTTGTCATCTAGCACAACCATTCCACCCCGCGTCTCGATCAATCCAGCCAGGCCCATCAACAAGGTGGACTTGCCCACGCCATTTGGGCCGCAGATGGCTGTTATTTGGCCCTGTTCCAGCCGCGCGTTGATGCTCCGCAAGGTCCAGCTTTGGCCTCGCGCAATCGAGAGTTTCTCCGCGACGAGCTTCACACCCGCCCCCGCCGCATTTTCAGCAGCAGCCACAGAAAGAACGGTGCTCCGAGCAAGCTTAAGGCAATTCCCAAGCGCAATTCCGTGACCAATGGCAAAACCCGCACGAGGCTGTCTGCGACAAGTACCAGCAAAGCTCCTGCCAGTGCGCTTGGCAAAAGCAGGCTAGATGGCAAACGATCTGTCAACGGCCGCACCAAATGCGGCACGATCAGACCGACAAAGCCGATAATTCCAGCGACTGCGACCCCTGCGCCGACTGTTAGTCCAACTCCGACCACAAGCAGCCAAAGGAGCCTGCCAGTATCAACCCCCATACTGCTTGCTGCGCCCTCGCCTAAAGTAAGCGCATCAAGACTGCGCGCAGCAAAGCCAAGGACAATCAATCCCAAAAGCACGAGCGGCGCCGCAAGCTTCACTTCGCTCCAGCTGCGGTCTGTCAACGCGCCATTGAGCCACATCACAATCTCGCTCATCGCGAAGGCTGAAGATGCCATGGTTATCGCAAGCGCAGTGAGAGCGCCGGCAAGGCTGGCGATCATAAGGCCCGCTAGCGTGAACAGGGCAATCCC
>WTKI01000309.1:0-2265 GCA_011524425.1 Altererythrobacter sp.
AGCAGCAGCGCATATGATTGCGCTTGTCGCTGAATCCGCTGGCGGCGGGTTGCAGTATAAAGTGGATGATGCCGCTTTGGTGCTCGGGGCGGTATTACCTCAGCCTGCAGGAATGATCGGCTAAGCGGGTGGCGGACGAGCTGGTCCATGAAGAACGGCTCTCGCCCAATTTCAATGATCGCAGTCTGCCGATCAGTATGGTGGTCATCCACTACACGGAAATGAAGCCGGTCGAGACCGCACTGGAGCGGCTGTGTGACCCAGAAGCGCAAGTCTCTGCGCATTATCTCATCACAGAAGAAGGCAAGGTTATCCGGCTGGTACCTGAGGAGAAGCGCGCATGGCATGCCGGTGCGTCTTACTGGCGCGGACATAAGGATGTGAACTCAGCCAGCATCGGAATCGAGCTTGACCATCCCGGGCACGGGCTTGGCTATCGCGGATTTGCCGATGCCCAGTTTGAAGCGCTAGTGCCGCTAGTCGCGCGGATCGTGCAAGAGCATGATATTCCGCGCGCCAATGTTGTCGGCCATTCTGATGTAGCGCCCGCGCGCAAAGTGGATCCGGGCGAACTGTTCCCGTGGGACCGCTTGGCCGAATACGGGTTGTGTTTGCCGAAGCCTGACAAGCTGGAGCTGGGAGATCCGTTCGACAATGATGGCGCATTCTATCTTGCGTTGGAGCGGTTTGGCTATGACATCACTAATGGTCATAAAGCGGTCGAAGCGTTTCAGAGGCGCTGGCGACCGGAAAAGATCGATGGTCAGATTGATGGGCAGTTGCGAGCAATCCTGTTCCAATTGCTGCTTGATCGCGATCGCGGAGCGTCCCGCTAATTACGGCTTATCCCCAAACAGATTCGCTCTATGGGTCTGATTTCGCTAGCCTCCTTTGTCCGGCTATCGCCGGGCTTGAGATTGAGGAGGGGAAATTTCTATGATGCGGAAACTGTTTGCCGAGTTTTTCGGCACTTTTTGGCTGGTGTTTGGAGGGTGCGGTTCTGCAGTTCTCGCAGCAGCCTATCCTGAGCTTGGCATCGGCTTTGTCGGCGTTTCACTGGCGTTCGGTTTGACTGTTCTCACCATGGCCTATGCGGTCGGCGGCATATCGGGTGGTCACTTCAATCCAGCGGTGTCGCTGGGCCTGGCTGTGGCCAAGCGATTTAGTTGGAGTGAACTCATCCCTTATTGGGCAGCGCAAGTAATCGGGGCTTTTTGTGCAGCAGGAATGCTGTTTCTGATTGCTAGCGGTGCTGCTGACTGGAGCGGGGCAGGCGGTTTTGCTTCCAACGGTTATGGTGAACTGTCACCGGGCGGCTATTCCATGCACGCGGCATTGATCGCAGAAGTTGTCCTTACGGCTATGTTCCTGATCATTATTCTAGGATCAACTTCGGCTAAAGCGCCCGCGGGATTTGCGCCAATTGCGATTGGCCTGGGTCTGACCTTGATCCACTTGATCTCGATTCCGGTAACGAACACGTCTGTAAATCCAGCACGTTCCACTGGGGTTGCTTTCTATGCAGAGACAGCAGCGGTTCCGCAGCTTTGGCTGTTCTGGGTAGCGCCGCTGATCGGTGCCGCGATTGGCGCGTTGATCTGGACGTTGTTGCTTGCACCTGATGACGGTGTCGAGAGCTGATTGGACTGACAATTGATGCAAGGCGGGAGGCGGCTTTCCAAGGGCCGCCTCCTGCAGTATAGGCGCATGCGCCAGGAGGCTGGGCAGCTGCGGCTGAGATTTGTTCTTGGCCGAGGAAAGTCCGGGCTCCACGACATAAGAGTGGCGGGTAACGCCCGCCCGGCGAGTGCGGCCTTCAGGTCACGCGAAGCCGAGGGAAAGTGCCACAGAGAGTATACCGCCGATGGTCCCTAAAGGACACAGGCAAGGGTGAAAGGGTGCGGCAAGAGCGCACCGGGGCGACTGGTAACAGCGCCTGCATGGCAAACCCCACTCGGAGCAAGGCCAAATAGGGGTCTCGCGCCTGCTTGCAGGTAGCAGCATGTCGCTGTGAGAGACCCGGGTTGGCTGCTTGAGCGCGCGCAGCAATGCGCCGCCTAGATGAATGGCTGCCCTTGCGCAGGAAGGTCCGGCAACGGAAACCGCTCGCAAGACAGAACCCGGCTTACAGGCCTCCTGGCAATTTCTTTTCGCTCACCGGTGCGCTGTTTGAGGCACTTCTTACCTATTTAGTCTCGTTGAGCACCCGACTCCACTCGACAAGCGCATTACAAGGCTCTGGTATTTTATTACACAAGCGGGCAA
>WTKI01000309.1:2275-14517 GCA_011524425.1 Altererythrobacter sp.
CAGTCATAAGGGAGACTTTTCATGCCCAAGCGTATGCTTGCCGCCGCTTTGCTCACTTCGAGCATGTTTGCAACACCACTATCTGCGCAAGCGCAAGAAACGAAGCTGCTGCGCGATCCAGCCTTGTCAGACACAGCGATGGCGTTCGTATATGCTGGCGATATATGGATTGCGAATACCGATGGTTCGAATCCGCGCCGTCTCACATCGCACCCGGGTGACGAGCGTGATCCCATTTTCTCCCCTGATGGTACAAAGATCGCTTTTACAGCCGACTATGACGGCAATGATGATGTCTTTGTTATCGCGGCTGATGGCGGCCAACCCCAAAGGCTGACATGGCATCCGGGCGCTGACACTGCAGTGGATTGGGCGCCGGGCGGCAATGCGGTAGCGATGGTGTCTGCCCGCGAGGTTCGCTCCGGCCGGTCCGGCCAGCTTTATCACGTAGGCCTGAATGGCGGGCTGCCGACAAAGATTTCCGAAGCGGTAGTCAATAATGGCAGTTATGATGAAAGCGGCCGCATTTTTACCAATGTCCCTTGGCGTTCCGGCAATTCCAACCTGACTGGCGGTGTAAACGGCTGGCGCGGGTATCGCGGCGGCGTTACTCCTTCACTGCAATTGATTGATTTCGATGCGGATACAGTAACCACCATTCCCGGCGATCGGACGACAGAGTTTGATCCTGAATGGATGGACGGCAAACTCTATTTCCTTTCTGACCGCTGGAACACGCGGTCAAACATCTTCAGCTATGATCCCGCCAGTGGTGAGATGGCTCAGCTCACTCAAAGCAGCGACTGGGATATTCGCGCGATCACAGCGAAGAATGGCCAGATCGTTTACGAGGCAGGCGGCGTCTTTCACCGCTATGATGTAGCAAGCGGCGACACTTCGCGTCTGCCGATTTCGCTCACCGCTGATTTGCCGGCCCGCCAGCCGATATGGAAGAATGTCAGCGAGCAAATGACAGCGGCAGCGCTTTCGCCGTCAGGCAAGCGGGTTGCAGTAACGGCACGCGGGGAAGTGTTTACTGTGCCAACAGACAAAGGCGCGACCCGCAATATCTCGCAAAGTTCATCTGTGCGCGATTACAGCGCGATCTGGTCTGAGGACGGCACTGAGCTCGCTTACATCACCGATGACGGCAAAAGCCAGGTCTTGAAGATCGAAGACCAAAGCGGGATCAAGCCTGTACGCTCGATTGCGCTCGGAAGCGATTTCTACCAGCTCATCGGCTGGGGCAATGATGGCAAGCATATAGTCTATGCCAGCAACACAGTGAAGCTGATGGGCATGGATGTAGCGACAGGAGTTTCCTGGCAGATCGCCACCAGCCCGCGCCGCACCGGTGATTTCGATGCCACTATGTCATCTGAAGGACCATGGATCGCGTACGTCACGCGCGGCGCCAATGTGAACGGTGAGTTGCAGCTTTATAACCTCGACACACGTCGCAGCTATAGCGTGACGCAAGGTCTTGCAGATGTGGGTTCGCCCGTCTTCTCCAAAGATGGCAAGCTGCTGTTCTTCACCGCATCGACAAATGCAGGCGCGGTTTATGGCGGCCTTGATATGACGACGCAGGATCGTCCTTACCGTGCAGGGCTCTATGCTGCGGTATTGGAAGCGGACGGAGAAAGCCCGCTTGCACCTGTCCTCGCTAATGAAGAGGCTGAAAAGGATAGCGACGCAAGCGAGGAAAAAGACAAGGACGAAAAGAGCAGCGGTGTTGTTGTTGACCCGAATAATCTGATCCGCCGCATCGTTTCGCTGCCTGTGCCGGAGGCTGCTTATAACAGTCTTGCGACAGCCAAGGATGGCTCGCTGTTCTATGTCTCGAGAGAGCAAGCCGGCGTTGCAACAGGCCCCGGCAGCGGACAGGAAAATGCACGGCTGATGCGTTTCGATTTTGAAGAGCGCGAAGCCAGCCAAGTCGGGAAAGGCATTGTGTCTGTTTCAACCAATGCTGCTGGCGACAAGCTGCTGCTCCAGAAAGCCGACAATTCCCTGATGACGGCGGATGCGGGCGAAAAGCTTGAGCCGGAAGGGGTCAAGATGTCCGGCGTTCGGATGCTGGTCGATCCGCTGGCAGAGTGGAAGCAGATTTTCGGCGACGTCTATCGGATGGAGCAAGCCTATTTCTACGATCCCAATTTGCATGGGCTGGATTGGGCAGGTGTCCGTGCGAAATTCGAACCGTTCCTGCCGCATCTTGGCCGGCGCGAAGACTTGAACGAGCTACTGGTTGAAATGGCTGGAGAGATGGGCGTTGGCCATAATTATATCGGCGGAGGGGATGTCTATGACAACTCTTCTGCGTCTCCGGGCTTGCTTGGTGCGGATATTGCGGTCGAAAACGGGCGCTATCGCATCAAGCGGATTTATACTGGTGAGCAATGGAACCCGTTTCTCGCCGCTCCTTTGTCTGCGCCTGGCGTGGATGTGAAGGAAGGCGACTACATCATTGCGATTAATGGCCAGCCGCTCACTGCAACTGACAACATCTATGCTGCCTTGTCTGGCTCTGCCGGATCACAGCTTGCGCTAACTGTTGCTGCAAGTCCGACTGGCCCTCGCAGAACCTCAACAGTCGAACCAACCGGTAACGAGCGCGCTTTGCGGCTGTGGTCCTGGATTGAAGACAACCGCAAGCGAGTGGATGAAGCGACCAATGGACGTGTGGCTTATGTTTATATGCCCAACACAGCCGATGCCGGATACACCTTCTTCAACCGGATGTATTTTGCGCAAACTGACAAAGACGCGCTGATTTTGGACGAGCGTTCAAACGGAGGCGGTCAGGCCGCAAACTATATCATTGATATCCTCAGCAGGAACTGGCTTGCCGGTTGGAAAGACCGGGAGGGGACTATGGACTGGTCGACCCCGGGCGGCGCGATCTACGGCCCCAAGGTGATGCTGATTGATCAGGATGCGGGTTCGGGTGGTGACTGGATGCCCTATGCATTCCGCGAGAGCGGGCTTGGCACTTTGATCGGCACGCGCACATGGGGCGGCCTGATCGGTATCAGCGCTAATCCCGGGCTGATTGATGGCGGTTTTCTGACTGTTCCGTTCTTCCGTTTCTACGATACAGACGGGCGCTATACGATCGAGAATGAAGGTGTCGCACCAGACATTCGCGTCGAGCTTGACCCGATTGCGCTGCAAAGGGGCGTCGACACGCAGTTGGAGACAGCCATTTCCACTGTGCTGCAGCAGTTGGAAGACTATGAAAGCCCGGTCAAACCAGCTCCGCCTTTCCCAACAGAGGTCGGCAAATAGGTCTCAGCTGGCGCTAGCCACCGGTGGGTGCAATTCATCCAGCGGTCGGCTGCGACCATCGGCGCAAACCAGGCGGACATGATAGCGTCTTAATTGCCGCGGATTGTCCACGCCGCAGCTATGCGCGATAATGCCGACTTCCTTGCGCATGTCTTTAACAAAATTGGCTACCCGAACGGCTTTGTCCGTCGGGTCCAAGCCTTTCTGCAAGCGCTTGTCATGCGTTGTAATTCCAGTGGGGCAGGTATTCTTGTTGCAGCGCATGGCTTGAATGCAGCCTAAGGCAAACATGAAACCGCGCGCAGAATTGATGAAGTCTGCGCCTGCGCACAGCGCCCAAGCGACTTCGCCAGGCGTCACGAGCTTTCCAGAGGCAATGATGCGAATGCGGTCCTTGAGACCATAACGGTCGCGCAAATCGACGACCATGGGCAGAGCTTCGCGCAAGGTCAGTCCGACATTGTCGATCAGTGGCATGGGGGCAGCGCCTGTCCCGCCATCGCCACCATCGACCGTTATGAAGTCCGGAGCGCTCTCGATACCGCGTTTGACGACTTCTTCGAACAATTCCTCAAGCCACCCATAAGCGCCGATTACAGATTTAAAGCCAACTGGCTTGCCGGTCACTTCGCGAACGTGAGCAATGCTATCGAGCAGGTCTGCGACGCTGTCTATATCGGGATGGCGATTGGGAGAGATTGACGCCGTGTGCGGTTCAATTCCCCGGATCTCAGCGATTTCCTGTGTCACTTTGCTCGCTGGCAAAATCCCGCCTTTGCCGGGCTTCGCGCCTTGCGAGAGTTTGAGCTCGAACATGCGGACGTTTTCATTTGCGGCAACTTCACGCAGCTTCTCGTCCGATAGCTTGCCTGCTGAATCGCGCACGCCATATTTCGCTGTGCCGATCTGAAAGATGATATCGCATCCGCCTTCAAGATGGTACGGGCTTAGACCACCTTCTCCGGTGTTCAGCCAGCAGCCAGCTGTCGCCGCGCCTCTGGACAAAGCCCGGATCGCAGGGGCAGACAGAGAGCCATAACTCATCGCTGAAATATTGAAGATCGACGGTGCGTGATAGGGCTGCGCTGCAGAAAGACCAATTGGCAAAGGCGCGGCGTTAGCTGCTTCGCTTTCCAAAGTCGGCCATGGGCAATTTACAAAAATCGGCGTGCCTACAGGATCAAGATTGCGGGTGGAGCCGAAGGCAACCGTGTTCGATTGGCCCTTGGATGCACGATAGACCCAGTCGCGCTGCGCTCTGTTGAAAGGCATTTCCTCGCGGTCCATCGCAAAGAAATATTGCCGGAAAAATTCGCCAAGCTCTGTGAACACATAGCGTAGCCGCCCGATGACCGGATAATTGCGCCGCACGGCATCCTGCGTTTGCGAGCGGTCAATGATGAAGAGGATGACGAGAGCCGCGGCAATCACGCCAACAGTCAGCACGAACAGGCGCGATAACCAGTCTACCAATTCATACATCATGTGCACCTCTCCCGTGAACAGCCAGCCATAGCTTCGCTAGCGGGGAGAAGCAGGTTACACAAATTTGCTCGCACAAAGCGAGTGCATTGAGCGGTTTATCTGCCTTGGAATAATAGCTTAGCCGCGGCCTACGCTGCTATAGGCAAAGCCCTGCTCGCGCATATAATCGGGCTGATAGATATTGCGCAGATCAACCAGCACAGGCGACTTTGCCAGATCCATAACACGGCCCAGGTCAAGAGCACGGAACGCGTCCCACTCTGTCACGATCGCAACGGCATCGGCATTTTCGATGGCTTCGTATGGATCATCGCACATGTTCACTTCAGGCATGAGAGGCTTGGCGATCTCCATGCCTTCGGGATCATAGGCTGCCACTTCAACGCCTGCATCGGACAGAGTTTGCGCCACTGCAATCGCAGGGGAATCGCGCATGTCATCCGTGTTTGGCTTGAAGGTGAGGCCAAGCAGGGCCACTTTCTTGCCGCGCGCATTGTCTTGCCCACCAATCGCATCGAGCACTTTGCGGCCCATTGCACGTTTGCGGCTGTCATTGACCTTCACAACCGCTTCGACAATGCGGACAGGGCTTTCAAAGTCCTCAGCAGTCTTCAGCAATGCAAGCGTATCTTTAGGGAAGCAGGACCCGCCATAGCCTGGTCCGGCATGCAGGAACTTGGAGCCAATGCGGTTGTCCATCCCGATGCCGCGCGCAACATCTTGCACATTTGCGCCGACTTTTTCGCAGAGATCGGCCATTTCATTGATGAATGTGATCTTCGTCGCAAGGAATGCGTTGGCTGCATATTTGATCAGCTCGCTTGAACGGCGATTGACGAACAGGATCGGCGATTCGTTGAGGAATAGCGGGCGATAGACTTCGCGCATAACTTCGCGGCCAAAGTCGTTCTCAGCGCCAATGACAATGCGGTCAGGGCGTTTGAAATCACCAATCGCAGCGCCCTCACGCAGGAATTCAGGGTTTGAGACGACAGTCACATTGAGGTTGCGATCTTTAGCAGCCGCGCTGTCTAACAAAATGCGCTCGACTTCATCGCCTGTTCCAACCGGAACAGTGGATTTGGTGACAATCACTGCGTCGTTTTGCAAGCTTTCGCCGACTTCGCGGGCCACTGCATAAACAAACGAAAGGTCTGCATGTCCATCGCCGCGGCGACTAGGTGTGCCGACTGCAATGAAGATCGCTTGCGCGCCGTCAATTCCAGAAGCAAGGTCGGTTGTGAATGACAAACGGCCAGCTTTGACATTGCTCTCTACCAAAGCGTCCAAGCCAGGTTCGTAGATCGGCATAACTCCGTCATGGAGGCGCGCGATCTTGCTCTCATCCTTGTCGATACAGACAACTTCATGCCCAAAGTCCGCAAAGCATGCGCCTGAAACAAGGCCTACATAGCCTGATCCGACCATTGCAATCTTCATGCGTCGTATTCCCTATTCTCTTTACGGACAGAGCCGTTTTCTTCAATCGTTTGGATCAACCTGCGGGTTTCCGCTTCTAGAACCAGCGCGGTCAGCACACCTGTGCGGAAAGCGCCTGTGTCGATGCCGATTCGATTGCCGCAGTCAAGCACTTCATTGAAGATTGTATGACCATGGATCACAACTTTCGGTAAAGGACCCTCGTGATTCAGGAATTTTTCTCTGATCCAGAGGAGATCTAGCCGGTTCTGTTCAGCGAGCGGAACGGCAGGATCGATCCCGGCGTGAACAAAGACATAGTCGCCGGCGATTATCATTTCCTCGAAGCTGGAGATAAATTCTCTTTCGCTTGTCGGCACGAGCTCGGGTAATCTCGCAAAATGTTGCTCAAGCGATAATTCATTGAATTCATCCGCGCTCAGCCCATAGCTCAACAGCGTTTCGCGCCCGCCATGCTTGAAGAAATGGCGCAGCACATCGATGTCTTCGAATGCGTCCAGAAACATCTCTTCATGATTGCCGGCAAGAATGCGGACTTTGCGAGCCCCCATCCATTCGCGCGCACGGCGCACGACAGCGGCGCTGTCCGGACCACGGTCAACGAGATCGCCAAGTAACACTATTGTAGTGTCGGCAGGTGGACTTGCTGCGTCATCAGCTTCGATTTCACCGATCATGGCCGCGAACAGATCCATCCGGCCATGGATATCGCCAATCACGTAATAACGCTCGCCGTCAGGCACACGCGGAGCCTTTGCACCGGCGGCCTTGCGGCCAAGCAAGTTACGGACGAAGCGGGATAACATGAGGCAATACCTTAGGGACGTAGCTGTATGCGAGGAGCCATCATTGGGCAACCGCCCAGCTGTAGCACGGATGCAATGGGGTGATGCTGAAATCCCACACTCATATGCGATTGCTGACATGCATACGAAATACTCTTGTGAGAGGAGGGCGGTTCGTGCATTTTTATTGCGCATTTGGAATGGACCGTCGCGAAGAAAGAGCGGCCACCAAATACGCAGGTGGGACGAGGCAACAACGCAACAAACAAGGAAGTTGTAATGCTCACGTCCATCCGCGGCCTTACTGCCGCAACTCTTGCGGGCACATTTGCCCTCTCTACTCCCGCTCTCGCTAACGAGGCTGAATCTGCTCAAAGCGACGTTACCACTGTTCTCAGCGGTGAAGTCACTCAAGCTGATTACGATCGTGCGATGGCATCCGTCGATAAAGAAGCGGCTAGCCAGCAAGACAGCGGCAGCGGTTTCGAATTTTCCGGCAATGTAGCGCTGGTTTCTGAATACCGTTTCCGCGGTGTTGACCTGTCTGGCGGTGATATCGCTGTCCAAGGCGGCGTCGATCTGGCTCACAGCTCAGGTTTCTACCTCGGCACTTGGGGTTCTTCGCTTGACGAAGACACAGTCGGTTATGGCCACACCGAGCTCGACATTTACGGCGGCTTTGGCGGCAGCCTTAGCGATGCTGTAAGCTTCGACATTGGTGTGATCGCATATCTCTACCCGAATGCTGGCGCAGGTGATTTCGACTACATCGAATTCTACGGCTCGCTCGGTTTCAGCCTTGGCGCTGCAGAAGCAACTGTCGGTGTTGCTTATGCGCCTGACCAGGACTCACTCGGTAGCACAGATAACTTCTATGTTTACACCGACCTGGGCATCGGCATTCCGAACACGCCTCTGACGGTCACAGGTCACGTGGGTTATACCGACGGTTTCCTGACCTTCACGGACAACAGCAAAGCTTTTGACTGGTCAATCGGCGTCGAAGCAGCTGTTGCTGGCCCTGTTAGCGTAGGCGTTGCCTATGTTGGCGTTGAAGGTGACGCGCTGATCGATCCAGGTAGCGTATTCACTGATGACGCTCTGGTGTTCACGCTCAGCGCAAGCATCTGATCTTTTCAAAATACTGCGCAAGCAAGCGCAGGGGGAACGGGGCGCGGGACCATTTGGTTTCGCGCCCTTTTCGCTGTTTGATAACTGTCGTTTGTTTGAAGAGCCGCTAAGTCATGCGACATGTTTCATCCCAAGGCAAAATGCACAGTCGTCACCACGCGCACCTTTTTGAAGGGCGTGTCGCTGACGCCCCATCCGCCTCCCGCGCCGTCTCGGGCTTCGATTGAGAAGTACCCTTGCGTGGCGTTGCGGATAGCCCCCACACTGGCCCCTGAATCCTGTGCAAACTGTTCGGCGGCGGCCCGTGCGTCTCGGGTGGCTTCAGCAACCATTTCAGGCTTGATCCCGTTTAGGCCTGTAAAAGAGTAGCTCATGCCAGAGCCTTCTTCCAACAAGACGCCGCGCTCTACCAAATCGAATTGCTGCGCTACCGCGCGCTGCGCCAATGCAATGTCTGAAGTGCGCAGCGCCAACCTTTGGCGAACGGTGTAGCGAATGACACCATTGCGGTCGGTATGGCTGGAAACATTGGCGCCGGTCGGCTGTAATGCGTCTTTGGGAAAACCTAACTCCGAGAAGAAAGCTTCGATTGCATTGGTGTCTTGCCGGACCTTTGCTTGTGCTTGCGTCAGACTGGCTGAGGAAGCGCTGTAAGCGATGGTCCAGGTCGCTAGATCTGCTGTGACATCCCGTTCAGCCAAGCCGCGGACTGTGACGGTGCGCTCTGCTTCCTTTGCCCTCAGCAATCCATTGCCTAGCAGATATCCGCCAGCGATCACGCCGATGGAAAGAATAGCAGCGGTGCCCATCCAACGCAGGTTCTCGTTTGCCCCTGTGTGCGGCGTATTCAAAGTGGTTTGGCCCATCGCTCAATTCTCCCTATATGCGCAATAAGAGCCCCATTGCCCTTAACTCTTCGCTGCGGTGAGTTGTGCAATGGCATCGATGAACTGTTTTTGAATGGAGATTCAATCCGATGGTGAAGTTCCTGCATTCCATGATCCGAGTGACGGATCCGGACGCGACAATTGATTTTCTGAAGCTAGTCGGATTGGAAGAAACACGCCGGTTTGAAGTCGAGGCAGGACGTTTCACTTTGATCTTTATGGCAGCGCCTGGTCAAAAGGATGTGGCAGAAGTCGAGTTGACTTATAACTGGCCGCCAGAAGACGGTAGCGCTGCGGAAGAATATGATGGCGGGCGTAATTTCGGCCATCTGGCTTACCGTGTCGACAACATTTACGAGACGTGTCAGCGCATTATGGATGCTGGCCATACGATCCATCGCCCGCCACGCGATGGCCATATGGCCTTTGTGAAGACACCCGATGGAATTTCCATCGAGCTCTTGCAGGATGGAAAGCTCGAACCGCAAGAGCCATGGGCCAGCATGGAAAACACCGGCAGCTGGTAGCCCCACAAAACCTGTTATTAGCTAGCAAATAAGGGGCTGCACTCCGGATAGGACTGCAGCCCAAATTTTGTTCATTGGCCCGCGCGCTTTAAGTGCTGCTCGTCTGGCCGCCTTTGTCGTTGCAGTCCTCTTCGGGATGCACTGTCGAGAGGCGCAGCAAGACATAGCCAAGGACGGCTGAGATGGCAGATCCAGTAAGGATTCCGATCTTTGCTTCATCAATCAGGAACTGGTTTCCTTCGAACGCGAGCAAACCGATGAATAGGCTCATGGTAAAGCCGATCCCGCACAGGATGGAAATGCCCCAAACTTCCAGCCAGCTGGCATTGTCAGGCCGGGGTGCAAATCCGACCTTCTCGGAAATCCAGATGATCGAGAAAATGCCCAGCTGCTTGCCGATGACAAGGCCGGCCGCAATGGCAACCGGCAGTGGGTCCAGCAGGTTGGATAGGCTCATACCTGTGAGTGCAACCCCTGCATTGGCAAATCCGAAAACGGGAACCACCAGATAAGCGCTCCAGGGCGCAAGACCATGCTCGAGCCGCTCCAGCATGGAGTTGCCTTGCTTGCTATGCATCGGGATCGTAAGCGCTGCGACAACCCCTGCAATGGTCGCATGGACGCCTGTGTTCAAGACACAATACCACAGAACCAGAGCAAGCAGGATGTAGGGAGTGAAACTGCTGACTTTCATCCTGTTGAGCAGCACCATCAAGCCGAACACAATGATGGATGCGAACAGCCATGGAAGGTAGATTTTCGCAGTGTAGAAGAAAGCAATAACCAGCACAGCGCCGATATCATCGACAATCGCGACGGTTAGCAGAAAGAGCCTTAGAGATGCAGGCACACGGTTGCCAAGCAGGCCCAGGACGCCCATCGCAAAGGCAATGTCGGTTGCAGCAGGGATCGCCCAGCCGCGAGAATATTCACCGCCTCCCGAAACAAGCATGAAGACCATGGCAGGAACCGCCATGCCAGCCGCTGCTGCGACCATCGGCAATCGCCGCGCTTTAGGGTCGGACAATTGGCCTGCGACAATCTCGCGTTTGACCTCAAGCCCGACGACAAAGAAGAAAACTGCCATCAAGCCGTCATTGACGATGTAGTGGATCGAGCTCAGCTTGGCATGCGGATACCATCCAAACTTGCCGTTGATCAGTTGGTTGTACTCTGCCGCCAGCGGCGAATTCGCGGCCAACATGGCCGCAGCGGCGACCAGAATAAGCAGGATACCGGCTGAGGCATCGCCTACGAACAGGGCTTTCACAGGAGCAAAGACGCGGCGAAGCGGAGTCGGATTGTCAACCATGGCGGCCCTTTTCAACAAAGTTTAATGCGTTGCAAGGGGCAATAACCGTGATACTCTCCGTTTCGGGATCATCAGGGGGGCACAGGGTCGTGACTGTGGCTGAATGGGAATTGTGGCAATGGCTTGCCGTGCTTCAGCACGAGCTATTGTTGTTTGCAGGCGTATTCTTCTTAATCGGGGCGCTCGACGACCTTGCGATCGACTGTATTTACTTTTGGCGACGGCTGACCGGCCGCGCTCAGACCTTGCAGGTCGATGGCGAGATGCTTGCCGATGAAGAGCTGGCAGGGCCTGCTGCCATATTCATTCCCGCTTGGCATGAAGATGCTGTAATCGGTGATACCATAAGCCACGCGCTGAAGGTTTGGCGGCAAGAAAATATCACACTCTACATCGGTTGTTATCCGAATGACCCAGCCACAATGGCAGCAGTGATGACGGCTGCGTCTGGCGATGCCCGCGTCCGGCTGGTCATTCATGATCGGAACGGACCAACCACAAAGGCTGATTGCTTGAATCGGCTTTACCAAGCGCTTGAAGCGGATGAAGCGCGTTCAGGCCAACGTGCGCGCATGGTGTTGTTCCATGACGCAGAAGATCTGGTTGATCCGGCTGGGCTGGCGTTACTGGATCGCGCCATTGGGACTGCAGACTTTGCCCAATTGCCGGTTCTGCCCATGCCTCGCGCCGATAGCCGCTGGATCGGTAGCCATTATTGCGAGGAATTTGCTGAAGCGCATGGTAAAGCAATGGTCGTCCGTAGCGAACTGGGCGCTGCTTTGCCTGCCGCAGGCGTCGGCTGCGCGGCCTCGCGTCGGGCGTTGATCAATCTGGCTGACGCTCGCGGAGGGCTTCCCTTCGCATCGGATTCTCTGACAGAAGATTACGAGCTAGGCATTGCCATCGCTGCTCAAGGCGGGCGAAGCATGTTTGTTCGTGCAAGAGCAGAAGACGGCAGTTTGATTGCAACCCGTTCCTACTTTCCCGGACGGCTTGATCATGTTGTGCGGCAAAAGACGCGTTGGATTCATGGCATCGCACTACAAGGCTGGGATCGCGTAGGCTGGGGCCGCAATGCGCTTGAAGTGTGGATGCGGATGCGCGACCGCCGCGGGCCGCTAACCGCGCTGGTCCTGCTTGCTGGCTACGTGTTGCTGGCGCTCGCCACTTTTGGCTGGGGCGCAGCCCAACTCGGCATGCTGCCTGAGACTGAGATTAGCCCCACGGCGCAGACGCTCTTGCTCATCAACTTCTGCTTTTTCGCATGGCGTGTTGTGTGCCGCTTTGCTTTCACAACCAGAGAATATGGCGTGCTAGAGGGATTGCGCGCTATCCTCCGGATACCTGTGGCGAACATCATTGCCATTATGGCGGGGCGTAGGGC
>WTKI01000117.1 GCA_011524425.1 Altererythrobacter sp.
TGGTCGCATGGAACTGCATGCTTTCCACTTCGGATGTGAGCTCTTCGCCCAGCTTCTCGTAGCGGTTTTCCTTAGCTTTGGTGAGCACGTCGCCACGCGCGAGCGTTTCAACACGCTCTGCCTGCAGTTTTTCAAAGCTCTTGAAGGTCTTGGCAATACGCGCAAAGCGCTCGATCGCATCCGGTTTCAGCGCCGCTTCCATCTGCGCGAGGCTGAGAGTGTTATCTTCATCATCCTCTTCTTCGCGCTTCTTAGAGCCGCCTTCTTCGCCGTCTTCGTCTTCGTCATCCGATTCTTCGTCTTCGACCTCGTCATCCTCGCGGATTGACGGACCTGCGGTTTCTTCGGAGATTTCGCCGTCATCATCATCGTCGGCGTCATCATTAAGCTTGTCTGCGGGCGGCTCTTTGGAAAGCATCGCATCCAGATCGAGAATTTCGCGCAGTTGCATTTCTTCTGCATTGAGCGCTTCTGACCACTGGATAATGGCGTGGAAAGTAATCGGGCTCTGGCACAGGCCGATGATCATTGTGTCACGGCCAGCTTCGATCCGCTTTGCAATCGCAATTTCGCCTTCGCGGCTCAGCAGTTCAACTGCGCCCATTTCGCGCAGATACATGCGCACCGGATCATCCGTGCGCTCGCCGGTTGTAGTCTTCTTGGCGGCGGCAGCCGGTTTCTTCGCGTCTTTCTTTTCGTCGCCGACAGACATTTCTTCGACTTCGGCTTCCTGT
Organism: Altererythrobacter sp.; assembly: GCA_011524425.1. Taxonomy (GTDB): domain Bacteria; phylum Pseudomonadota; class Alphaproteobacteria; order Sphingomonadales; family Sphingomonadaceae; genus Erythrobacter. The sequence goes on from WTKI01000117.1 coordinate 735, forward strand.
TCTGCCTCAGCCTCTGCCTCTTCGTCATTTTCGACGATGTTGACGCCCATTTCGCTGATTGCAGACATGACGTCTTCAATCTGCTCTGAATTCATTTGGTCCTGAGGCAAAGCTTCATTGAGCTCATCAACGGTGATGTAGCCCTTCTTCTTCGCCTTGGTCATGAGCTTCTTGATCTGCGCTTCGTTCAGATCGATCAGCGGCGCATCATCTTTGTCTGCGCTCTTAGACTTCGTTGCCATACCGTTCGTATCAGTCCGTTTCCATGTCGTTCACCGGCTCTATGTCCGACAAACGAGAATTCCCCATATCAGCCGCTGCTGCGGCCTTCCTGCGCCCGAACACTCTCAAGCGTTTATTCAATTCGGTGAGCCGTTCACGTAGCCGGGATTGCTCTGCAATCGAGCTTTCCGGATCTGTTTCAAAACGCGCAGTGGCCGCGGAAATCGCGGCCTCCAGCGCTGGCTTTTCAACCAGCAACGCAACAGCTTCAGCCAATTCCGCGCGCGCATCACCGGGGTTTGAGCCATCTCTGAGGAAGGCATATCTAGTCTGATCCGGTGGGGCGGGAAGGCCTCCATCGCCAAATATGGCGTTTGTGGGCTGCGAATCAAGGCCTGATTCGAGACTTTCAGCAAGTTCAAACAGGGATTCGACAAGCGGCACGGTTTGCGGCGCATTTTGAGCCAGCCGTCCCAAAGCTTCGGAATGTCGTGAAATTTCGCCTGGATGTCTGACTAAGCCTGCGACAACCGCGCGCGTGAACGCGTCTCTTGCGCCGCCTGAAAGCGCACTACGCAATTGTGCAGCCGCTTCGCTGGACAATACCGGCGGAGCAGCGCGCCACGGCCTTGCACCACCGCGACCGGTCGCATTAAATGCTCTGCGTTCTCTAGGAGGGAAAGCAAACGCCGAGAACCGGTCCAGCAGTTCGCGCCGGTAAAGCGCGCGAATGTCCTGATCTTCGATGGCATCGCAATGCACAATCAGACGAGCCTTCAAGCCGGCTTTGTCTTCTGGGGTCTTGAGAGGCTGCGCATCGCGTTCGAACGACCAGATGGTGTCCAGCAGGCTGGAAGGCTCAGCCAGCAGCTTTTCCATCGCGCCAGCGCCTTGCTGCTTGATCAGGTCATCCGGGTCGAGGCCGGTTGGCAATCGCACGATTGCCAGCGAGCGGGCAGGGCGCAACATTGGCAGAGCGCGTTCGATGGCGCGCATCGCGGCACGTTGTCCTGCATTGTCGCCGTCAAAGCACAGCACCGGCACCTCGACCATGCGCCACAGCATCTCCAGCTGCATTTCTGTGAGTGCGGTGCCCAAAGGTGCGACGGCATCTTTGATCCCCGCATTAGCTAGCGCGATCACGTCCATATAGCCTTCGACAACAACCATGCGGCCACTCTGGCGGCTGGCAGGCCCTGCGCGGTGGAGATTGTAAAGCGTGCGACCTTTGTCGAACAAAGGCGTATCGGGCGAGTTCAAGTATTTTGCGACACCGTCCAGCTTTTCGAGGATCCGGCCACCAAATGCGATAACTCGTCCGCGCTGATCCTGAATTGGCAGCATCAGCCGGTCCCGGAACCGGTCATAAGGCGCTTTATCATCGACGCTGATCTGCATGCCGCTTTCGACCAGCATTTGCGCGTCAAAATTGGAAAGTGCGCCTTTCAATGCGGTTTTGCTGTCCGGTGCATATCCGAAGCCGAACTCGCGGATGATCTCGCGAGAAAAACCGCGTGAGAGCAGATAATCCTGCGCGCGCTTGCCTGATGGCTGGCGCAGCTGATCCATAAACCAGTTCTGCGCAGCCTCAGTTACATCGATCAGGCTCGCGCGCTTTTCCGCCTTTTTAGCGGCAACCGGATCGGGCGCGGGAACCTCCATCCCAGCTTCCGCCGCAAGTTCCTTGACTGCGTCCATGAACCCGAGCCCGCGCTGGTCCGTCATCCAGCGGATCACATCGCCATGCGCGCCGCAACCGAAGCAGTGATAGAAACCC
>WTKI01000202.1 GCA_011524425.1 Altererythrobacter sp.
TCACCGGCTCCCGCGCGCTCCTCGGCAGAAGCGTGGCGCATGCGCCCTTCGCTTGCGAGCGTTCGCGCCCACACTTGCGCATCCTTAGCCAGTCGCTGGCTCCATTGAAGTTTCGGAGCGCCGAATTCTGCGCGCTCCTCGTTATGCGCTTCAAGCAATTCTGCGGCAAAGCGGTTTTGTGGTTGAGCGGCATGAGAAGCGACCGCGGCGATCCCGCCAAGTGCAGTTAGAGCGCCCAACGCTGCAAAGATTCGACCCGATTTCATAGGCTACAGACTTGACTTTAAGCACTTAACAAAGCCTGAAAGTAGGTCTGATGGCACGCGCTCTTTACATCCACTGGCCCTTCTGCGCGAAGAAATGCCCCTATTGCGACTTTAACAGCCATGTTCGCGATGCTGTCGACGTTGCCGTTTGGCAAAAAGCGCTGATTTGCGACATGAAATACGAAGCGGCGTTGGCTGGCGGAGAACCGCTCACATCAATCTTCTTCGGCGGCGGGACCCCGTCGCTGATGCCGCCTTCACTGGTTGGCAAACTCTTGCAAAAAGCTCAGCAATTATGGGGTTTTAGCGAAGATATTGAAATCACGCTGGAGGCCAATCCCTCATCAGTCGAAGCGGCGAATTTTGCGGATCTCGCCAGTGCCGGCGTGAACCGAGTTTCGCTCGGCATTCAGTCTTTGCAAGACGATGCCTTGCAATTTCTCGGCCGGTTGCATGATGTGAAGGAAGCCTTGCAAGCTCTTGAAACAGCACAACAATCGTTCAACCGCCTAAGCTTCGATCTGATCTATGCAAGGCCCGGTCAAAAAGAGGAAAACTGGCGATCCGAGCTATCGCAAGCCTTGTCCTTCGGCACCTCGCATCTTTCGCTGTATCAACTCACAATTGAGCCGGGCACACGGTTCCAGACGGAGGTAAGGCTCGGAAATTTCTCGCCTTTAGCCGACGATCCCGCAGCCGAGCTATTCGCCATGACACAGGAAATGACTGAAGCGGCCGGGCTGCCAGCCTATGAAACTTCCAACCACGCAAAGCCCGGTGAGGAAAGCCGCCATAACCTAACCTACTGGAAATACGAGGATTACTGCGGCATTGGGCCCGGTGCTCACGGTCGGCGACAGAAACAGGCCCAAGAGCGACACAAACGCCCCGAAGCGTACCTGAAAGCGGTTGAAGACCACGGAAACGGCATCAAATTCCAGCAAGATCTAAGCTCTGGTGAACAAGCCTCAGAAGCTTTGCTGATGGGCCTGCGCCTTACTTCAGGAATTGATCTTGGAACGTTGGAAAATCGCTTTGTAATCCAGCGCGATGAACTGCTCGTTCCAGCCAAGCTCGAGCTGTATGAAAGCCTCGGCATGATCTGGCGCGATGACAAGCGGTTGGGCGTCACGCACAAGGGTCGCCCGCTGCTTGATGGCTTGCTGGCTGAGCTGGTGAGTGACAGGCTGGTGTCAGCATGACCACCAAGGCAGACCTACTGGAAAGCTGGAGCAAGCACCTTGCTCAATCGCGCCGCCGTTCGCCACATACCGTGCGAGCCTATACAGCATGCGCCAACCGGCTGTTGGAAGCGCGAGGGCTGGAAGATTGGCCCAGCGTTGCAAAGCTCGATGCCAGGGATTTGCGCGCGCAATTGGCGAAACGCCGGGCGGAAGGGATCGGCAATGCCAGCGCAACGCGCGAATTGTCAGCGCTCAAGGCGTTTATCACCTTTGCCCGTGAACAGGCGGGTGAGATCGATCCGGCAGCGCCCCGTGTTAGAGGGCCGCGCCTCAAAAAAGGCCTACCCCGCCCCTTGACCCCTGACGAAGCGAGCAATGTTGCGGACCTCGTGAAGGGCTCAGCCAATGAGGACTGGATCGGCGCAAGGGACCGTGCGGTGCTGCTGCTGCTCTACGGCTCCGGCTTACGGATTGCTGAGGCATTGTCCCTGCAAGGGCGCGATGCGCCCCTGGGCGAAACCCTGCAAGTCACCGGCAAAGGCAATAAGCAAAGGCTGGTACCAATCCTGCCGATTTGCGCACAAGCGGTGGCGAGCTACACCGCAAAATGCCCTTGGCCCCTGCCTGCTGACGAGGCATTGTTTCGCGGCGCGAAAGGCGGCCCGCTCAGCCAGAACATGGTCCAGAAATGCATGGCGAAGGCGAGGAAAGCGCTCGGACTGCCTGATACCGCGACACCGCATGCGCTGCGGCATAGCTTTGCGACGCATTTGCTCGGCGCTGGCGTCGATTTGCGGAGCCTGCAGGAACTGCTCGGCCATGCCTCGCTCGGTTCAACGCAGATTTACACGCAGGTTGATGCGGCTACGATGCTGGAAAACTACCGCGACGCGCATCCAAGGGCAAAGAAGAGTTAGAACGCAAACTCTTCAATCTAGGGCCAATTGCATAGATGGGTACAACTGATAGAACGGGTATTCCAACAGGGGATCCCTATGCGCATTTTGCTCACTCTTGTAACAACAGCCTTGCTCTTGCCCACCTCTGTTGCTCAGGCAAAATGCCCTGACGGTGGCACCGCCAGGGCGCAACTCGAGAGCATCAGCGAAAACTTTACGGCGCCAATCACGACAACAGAGAAGCGCGATCAATTGCGAGACAAACTGACCGCTTATTCAGTGCTGGTCTGGGATGCCTTTGGAAGCCAAGATTTGATGGGAGACTATCTCGTGGCCGTTGGCGTCAGCAATTGTTACAGAAAATATGGTCAAGACTGCGGGGT
>WTKI01000312.1:0-1455 GCA_011524425.1 Altererythrobacter sp.
CGGCATGGTGTTCCAACAGTTTAATCTGTTTCCGCATCTGACCGTGCGTGACAATCTCACCCTCGGCCCCATGAAAGCCCGAGGCCTGTCACGCGCCGAAGCAAATGAACGCGCCGAGCACTACCTGGAACGCGTCCGCATCCCCGATCAGGCCGACAAGAAACCCGCGCAACTCTCCGGCGGCCAACAACAGCGCGTGGCCATCGCCCGTTCGCTGTGTATGGAGCCGCGGATCATGCTGTTTGACGAACTCACCTCGGCGCTCGTCCCCGAGATGATCTCCGAAGTGCTGGACGTCATGGTCGAACTGGCGCAGGACGGCATGACCATGGTCGTCGTTACGCATGAGATGGGCTTTGCCCGCAAAGTCGCAGATCAAATGGTCTTTATGGATGGCGGTGAGATCGTCGAACGAGCGCCGCCAACCGAGTTTTTCGAAGCCCCGAAAACTGATCGCTGCCGAACATTCATAAGCCAGATACTTCAGCATTGATAATGAGATACGCACCGTTCTTCCTGTTGTTTATTGTAGCAGGCTGCTCGTCTTCCGGCACATGGGGCTGGTACGTGATCAATCCGACCACACCGTCGGGCTGGACCAATATCAAATTCCTTGTCGCAGGCATGGGCAACACCATCCTGATCTCGGTCATTGCGGCCGCCATCTCCATCGTGCTGGGCCTGATCGTCGCCCTTCCCGGTCAATCGTCGAAACGCGGCTGGCGCATTGTGAACCGGGTCTATGTCGAGTTTATCCGCTCGATCCCCTTGCTGCCCATGCTGTTCTGGGTGTTCTACGGCTTGCCGATTATCCTGCGATCCATGGGGCTCAATATACCGATCGACCCATTCTGGGGTGCGATCATCACACTGGCGATCTCGGACAGCGCCTTTACCGCCGAAATCTACCGTTCTGGCATCCAATCCATCGCACGCGGGCAAACCGAAGCGGCTCAAACGGTGGGGCTCAGCTACACCCAAACCATGCGCTATGTAATCCTGCCGCAAGCAGTCCGGCGCATCCTGCCACCGTTGGCGAACCAGTTCATCTATATCGTCAAGATGAGTGCGTTCGCATCTGTCATCGGCATGCAGGAACTCACCCGCCGCGCGAATGAGTTGGTCGTCACCGAATACCGCCCCTTGGAAATCTACACGCTGCTGATCCTCGAATACCTCGTCTTGGTCCTGATCATCAGCGCCGGCGTGCGCTGGCTAGAGCGTAAGATGGGCTCGGACGAACGTTTAGGGCGTTAACGCTTGAACTGACGAAAACCCTCACAGAGCGCGTTCACTTCAGGCAATACCCAAGCACAGCTTTTCTTTCACCCAATCAGGCAATGTCAGGCGTTCATCTTGCGGACGATGCGAAGCAAGAATGGTATCACGTTCGATACGCAACTGTTTGGTCATGCCGCTTGATGAGCGCTTGCGCGCAAGTACAAGAAGATCAGC
>WTKI01000312.1:1555-2728 GCA_011524425.1 Altererythrobacter sp.
ACTGTTTGGTCATGCCGCTTGATGAGCGCTTGCGCGCAAGTACAAGAAGATCAGCCAATTGCGACTGACTAAGTGAGCCACGAACTCTGTCGGTGTGCGCCACAAAGCCATCGGCAGTGTCCACAAAATGCCCGACAAATTCTCGTTGAAATTGCTCAACGCCAGCCTGGATTGCTTCATACTTGAGCACGTGAATTTTCGCATCGGACCTGACGCGCAAAATTCGCTTCTGCAATTCCAGATTATCAAGCGTTTCGAAATCAACTCGCTGCAAAAACTCTTCGAAACTCAGAGCAATAGCGAGAGATCGCATTGCTTCGGAATAAATACTCGGCAACCAGGAACTGAAGTCTCGCGTGTACAGAATAAATTCGGTTTCGATGTCTTCGAGACCGCGTAGCAATAATGCAAGAAGCTCGGTGGCGTTGGGATAGTACCGCGCATTTTGCTCACCGAAAACAAGGTCGCGGTACATGGGCACGCCAATTCTATTTTCTTCCGAGATTACAATCGCTTCGGCACCACTGTTTTCTGCCATGCGCAACAGCCGGCGGTTCGGCTTAACAAGGGCGTCCGGGCCGGGATGTTTGCGACTTGGATTTTGAGCGCGTCGCAAAACCTCTCTGTGTCGCGTGTGAATGTAAGGCGCGTGTTCATTGACGTAGAAAACGCCTTTTGCTTCCAGCCAATGCATATTTTGTGCCATCGCCGTCTGAAGCAGCGTGGATGCAGTTTTGTGAATACCAACATGCACGATGAGTTTCATGCGGGATGTCTATCTACTCTTCCCTGGAATTCCAACCAACGGAAAACGGCGCGTCCGTAAATTGACGCTGCAATTCCCTAGTTCCCGTCTTTGAAATCCAAGCCCATTTCGGAATAGCGCTCGGCTTCTTCCAGCCATCCACTGCGCACTTTAACCTGTAGGAACAAATGCACCTTGCGTTCGAAAAAGGCGGAAATCTCTTCACGCGCCAGCTGCCCAACAGCCTTGATTGTTTCGCCTTTTTTTCCCAGGACAATGCCCTTGTGACCGTCGCGCGCCACATAGATCACCTGGTCAATCTTCACACTGCCATCGGGCCGGTCTTCCCAGCCTTCCGTTTCAACGGTTAACTGATAGGGCAGTTCTTGATGCAGCCGCAGCGTTAATTTCTCGCGGGTCATTTCCGC
>WTKI01000094.1 GCA_011524425.1 Altererythrobacter sp.
GCGAGAATATCGGGAGGCTGATGAAAGGTGAGGAACCGAAAGTCGGCGGCAAAAAGTCCTGACTGGCAGGCCACCGCCTAACAATCCTGTAATTTGACGGTTCGCTTGGCTGAGCGCTGGGTTGAGCCATGGGCGACACCCTCTCTCAAGCTGAAGCGTTTGCCCGTATCCGGCTGCTGCGTTCGCCGCACATAGGCCCTGTGAGCTTTCGCCAATTGCTTGCACGCTACGGCGATGCAGCGAGCGCGCTAGAGGCTCTTCCAGAGCTGGCAAGCAAGGGTAAGCGCAGTTATCGCGCCGCGCCGGTAAGCGTGATCGAAGCGGAGATCGATGCGGTCAAAGCAGCTCGTGCGCGTTACCTTTTCCACGATCAACCGGATTATCCGGCCTTGCTGGCAGAGCTCGACAGCGCGCCTCCGATCATCACCATGCGCGGGCGGCTGGAGCTGGCGAAGCGGCCATGTGTGGCCATGGTCGGCGCAAGAAATGCCTCGGCCGCCGCGATCAAGCTGGCGCGCGAATTTGCCCGCGACTTGGCGGGCGAGGGTTACACGGTTGTCTCAGGCCTCGCTCGCGGGATTGATGGCGCGGCGCATGAGGGCGCGTTTCCGCATACGATTGGCGTGATCGCAAGCGGGATAGAGATCGCCTATCCCCCCCAACATCAGGAGCTGCAGGAACAGATCGCGAGTGAAGGGCTGCTGATCGCAGAGCAACCGCCAGGCACAGAGCCGCGCGGCAGCCATTTCCCCAGCCGCAACCGCATTATCGCAGGGCTGGCGGCTGGAACGCTGGTGGTGGAGGCTGCGCCTAAGTCGGGCTCGCTGATTACCGCGCGGTTGGCAGGCGAGGCTGGGCGCGAGGTCATGGCGATCCCCGGTTCGCCGCTCGACGCGCGCTCTTCGGGGTGCAACCAGCTGATCCGTGAAGGGGCTGTGCTGGTCAGCTCGCCCGATGATGCGGTGGAGTTGCTCTCTGGCTTTGATGGAAAGCCGCGTTCGCGCGTAGCGGAAGCTGGACAGAGTTTTGACTGGTTGGATGAGGACTTGGCTGAGGCAGAGCCAGCCGATGTCGGCGCGTTGCTCTCTACTGCACCGGTTGCTGTCGATGAATTGATCCGCCAGTCCGGCGCGAGCGCCGCCGCAGTGCACTTGGCATTGCTGGAACTTGAATTATCTGGCGAATTGGTCAGACATGCAGGGGGACGAGTCTCGATCTCAGGGCTTCATCAAGGGGGGGAAGGTAATGGAACAGGATAAATCTGTCGGAGGGTTTCTAAGGCTGACATTTGGATTGATCAGTACGAATATTGCTGCTGTTGCGCTGTATATCTTTGTTCTCTCCGCTCTGAATATCGCGGGTGTTTTCTTTGAACTTGTTGACCCCAGTGATCGGATTGCGGGCTTCTCGATGGGTTTTAGCTTGTCAGCAGAGGATGAGATAATCTCAAGTATCTTTACTATTATTGCCGCCATTGTTGGGGTTGTGGCAACATACTTTCTGCTTGCTCAGTATCTTGCGAGCCAAGGTCGCCTCAAGTCGACTGAAACGCGCATCTGGGCCTATATCGGAATGAGCATTGTGGCGTTTCTTGGATATATGCTGGGCTTTTTGCTTTTGATTGTCCCCGGCATCATCATAATGGTCCGCTGGTCGGCTAGCTCCGGCTTCTTGATTGGCGAAAGGTTTGGGATCGGCGATTCGCTGAAAGCGAGCTGGGATGCGACGAGCGGTCACAGCTGGCCAATTTTTGGTGCCGGTTTAGTTTTGCTGATCGGGTTCGTCGTCATTTTTGGAGGGCTCGGCTTTTTACTCGGGTCAATAGACGAAATGTTCGCAGTCGCCGCTGCTGCTGTAATTGCAGACACGTTGAGTAATGCTCTTTTCCTCGCTTTCGGCATCGCAATTTACTGTATCGTGCATGACGGGGCAGACGAAACAGCGGAAGTTTTCGCCTGATTGTGTCTTGAGCAAACATCCCTCTTGACGAACCTCTCAACCCGCACAAACTCGCGCGTACGTACACGTATACGCGTAAGGGAACGATTCTACCTCCATGCAACTGGTCATTGTTGAGTCGCCGGCCAAGGCGAAAACTATCGAGAAATATCTGGGCGGAGACTTCAAGGTCCTCGCATCCTACGGTCACGTTCGCGACCTGCCGCCCAAGGATGGCAGCGTGCGCCCGGACGAGGATTTCGACATGGACTGGGAGGTCTATTCGGACAAACGCAACCGCGATCAGGTGAAAGCGATTGCTGATGCAGCAAAGAAATCCAGCCGCCTTGTCCTTGCCACTGACCCTGACCGCGAAGGCGAAGCGATCAGCTGGCACGTTCAGGAGCTGCTGAAAAAGCGCAAGGCTCTGCCGACCAAAGTCGACCGCGTGACCTTTAACGCGATCACTAAAAAGGCGGTGACAGAGGCGATGAAGTCTCCGCGCGAGCTCGATACGGACTTGATCGATGCCTATTTGGCGCGCCGCGCGCTCGATTATCTCTATGGGTTCACACTCTCGCCTGTCTTGTGGCGGCGACTGCCCGGCGCAAAGAGTGCAGGGCGTGTGCAGTCGGTGGCCTTGCGCCTGATCTGCGAGCGCGAGCATGAAATCGAGATCTTCAAGCCGGACGAGTACTGGTCCGTTATCGCAAAGCTCCAGCATGACGGAACGAATTTTGATGCCCGCCTGACGCGCTTCAATGGTGAGAAGCTGGAGAAGCTCAGCCT
>WTKI01000219.1 GCA_011524425.1 Altererythrobacter sp.
CAATGCGCATCGCAACGGAAAGCCACAGTTTACCGACTGATTGGCTTCGGGCGGTTCAAGAAGATGGCAATGGCGAAAGCAGCCGAAGTGTCGTGCCGGATGGGATGTTCACTGAAGAGAAGCTTATGATGGGCCTACGGCTTCGCGAGGGTGTCCGTCTGCAAGATTTTGGCCACCTCACGTACGGCCTTGATGCGCTGATCCGAGATGGCTTGCTGGAACAAAGCAATGGGTTTGTGCGCACCACGTCCAGAGGTCAGCCCTTGCTGAACGCAATCCTGCGGGAACTTTTGACTTAGATCTTGCCGGCGTCCAACGTGGATGACAGACGGCGACAGACGTCATCGAGCTGCTCTAGATCACCGTAACTTATTGTTAACAAACCACTTTCTGACCCATCTTTATGATTGATAAGGACTTTCATGCCAAGGGCTGCTGACAAGTCACGTTCAATCTGTCTTGTGTCCGCGTCCTTCTTCGATGGTGACTTGGGTGAATTCGAGGGCTTGCGGCGCTTTTCTTTGACGAGCTCTTCAGTTTCGCGCACCGAGAGGTTCTTCTTGATCACCTCCTGCGCGAAGCCAACAGGGTCGCTGGACGTTAACAACGCCCGCGCGTGACCCATTGTCAGGTCGCCCACAGCCAGCAAATCCTGAACCATTTCGGGCAAGTTAAGAAGGCGCATCATATTTGCGATGTGACTGCGGCTCTTGCCCAAGGCTTGAGACAGCTGCTCTTGGGTGTGCCCGAAGCTGTCCATCAGTTGCCGATATCCTCGGGCCTCTTCGATAGCGTTCAGATCTGCCCGCTGAATATTCTCGATGATGGCAAGCTCGAGAACTTCGGTATCGTCCAGATCACGGATGATCGCGGGTACTTCGTGAAGTCTGGCGGCCTGCGCTGCGCGCCATCGACGCTCGCCAGCAACGATTTCATAGCCTTTGGAATCCCGCGGATTGCGGCGCAGGATCAACGGTTGGATGATGCCCTTTTCTCGCACCGACGCTTCAAGCTCGCGTAATGCATCGTCATTGCAATGACGGCGAGGCTGATCCGGGTTAGGCGAAATCAGTGCGATATCTATCATCGTTTCCGCTTTACGCGGTTGGCTTGGCGCTGAGGTTTCATTTTCTGGAGTTTGGTCTACGTCAGACATCAAAGCTGACAGGCCGCGCCCAAGTCCGCGTCGATCTTTTGCCATTTTCCCCTACCCTATGTTGTGTCCGGGTTAAGCTTATCTACCAGTTCTTGTGCCAGCGCACGATACGCCATGGCTCCTTTCGACGCCGGATCATAGCTGATCACCGGAACTGCAAAGGAGGGTGCCTCGGATATTCGAACGTTTCGAGGCACGACTGTTTTATAAACCACGGCACCCAATGTCTCGCGCGCATCCGCCTCTACTTGCTGGCTCAAATTGTTTCGGCCGTCGTACATCGTCAGCAAGACGCCCTCGATCCTAAGGTTGGGATTGGCACTTTGGCGAACCTGGCGCACAGTCAACATAAGTTGGGACAAACCCTCAAGCGCAAAGAATTCGCTCTGCAGTGGAATCAGAACGGAGTCAGAGGCAACCATGGCATTGATGGTCAACAGGCTCAAAGACGGAGGGCAATCGATCAAGATAAAGTCCAACCCGTACTTGTCGATCGCAGGCTGACGAAGGCTGTCGTGCAAAAGAAAGCTGCGCTTCTCTATCGACATCATCTCGATATCGGCCGAGCTGAGATCGGTCGTGGATGGGGCCAGAAGCAAGCCCTCTACGGGAGTCGTCTGAATGACGTTCTCAAGCGGCGCATCATCCAAAAGCAAGTCGTAGGTCGTATACTCACGCTTTTCTGGCTCAAGACCCAAGCCTGTTGAAGCGTTTCCCTGCGGATCAAGATCAACCAACAACACATTGTAGCCTTGCTCCGCCAAGGCAGCGCCCAGGTTAATCGCCGTGGTGGTCTTGCCAACCCCGCCCTTTTGATTGGCAATAGAGATTACTCGAGGCTGCGGTGGTCGCGTCGGATCAGACACGTTGGATATCTCCAATGCTCAAAATGACAGCTTCCGCGTCTGTCTTGCTGCTGTATCTTTCGCAGTCAAAGCGCCAGTGTTCAAGCGCCTCTGCCACTTCCGCTTCGGCTTTTTTACCTTTCGGGAACAACGCACGACCCCCGACGGCAAGATGACGCTCTGCATAGCCCAAAAGTGTGCTCAAAGGCGCCAAGGCCCGCGCAGAGAGGATATCCGCCGCCAATGGCTCGACCATTTCCGCCCGGTCAGCAATAACGTGGCCTGTTACACCGGTTTCCCGCAAAACTGATCGAAGGAATGCCGCTTTACGTTGATCAGACTCGACCATTGTCACTTGGAGCGATGGTCGGAGTTCGCTCGCCAATATGGCGACAACGGCCCCTGGGAACCCGCCACCGCTTCCAAGGTCTGCCCATCGCACTCCATTTGGGGCAATCTTCAAAACCTGCGCAGAATCCTGGAAATGCCTGCTCCAAAGTGTATCGAGTGTAGACGGCGCGATCAGATTGATTTTGTTGGTCCAACGCTCAAGAAGATCAGCGTAGACCTCCAGCCGCTGGAGTGTTTCACGTGAAACATCCTCAAAATCTTTTCTGGTCATGCTTGCTTGCGCGCCGCTTGTCGAAGTTTCGCAAGGATCAGTGTCAGTGCCGCTGGCGTCATGCCATCAATCCTACCAGCTTGTCCCAAGGTCTCTGGC
>WTKI01000042.1 GCA_011524425.1 Altererythrobacter sp.
ATGGCTCGACCAATGTTCCTGAAGGCGAAATGATCCGATTGCTTGAACGCAAAGGCCTTGCGTTTGGCGCTGACACGAATGCATCCACCGGGTTCGAAGCGACAACCTACAAGCTCGATTTGCCAAAAGCCGAGGAAGACTTGCTGGAAACGGCGCTGATGCTGATGCGCGAGACTGCTAGCGAGCTCACTATCACACCTGAAGCGGTCGATAGAGAACGCGGTGTCATCCTGGCCGAACAACGCGACCGCTTCAATTTCGCTTACAAGGACGTGGTGGACGGATTCCGTTTCATTGCGCCTGAAGCGCGCTTTGTAGAGCGTTTACCAATCGGCAAAACCGAAATACTCAAGAACGCCACAGCTGAAGAACTTCGCGGTTTCTACGAACGTACCTACGTGCCTGAAAATGCCACGCTAGTCATTGTAGGGGATTTCCCCTCAGACCTGCTGGAACAACGCATCAAGCACTGGTTTGCGAGCTGGTCTGCCGGTCCAGACCCAGTGGAGCCAATTACTGGTCCTGTCGATCTTACCCGAAGGGGCGAGACCTCTATCCATGTCGATCCGGCTCTATCCGAGCAATTGAGAGTTTTTGCTGTTGGTCCTTGGCAAGATCGGCCGGACACTGTCGCTAACCGCCAGCAAGGACTGCTGCGCCAAGTAGGCTATGGCATCATCAATCGGCGCTTGGCAAAACTTGCGCGCGGAGAAGGTGCACCATTCCGAAGCGCTTTATTCTCAAGCTCTGATGTATTCGAAGTTGCCCGCACAACCGGCTTGCAAGTGAATTCCGAAAATGGCGAATGGAAAAAAGGATTAAGCGCAGCAACGCAAACAGTTCGCCAAGCGCTCGCTTACGGTTTCAGCGAAGAAGAGGTAACAGAGCAAGTCGCCAATATTCGTACAAGCCTGGAAAACAGCGTCAGCGGCGCTTCAACCCGCAGCAATGCCGCTTTGGTTGGTGCAGCTATAGGGCTGATTGAACGCGAACGTGTGCCTTCATCGCCTGAAAGTTCACTCGCACGCTTCAATGCCTTTGCTGATCAGATTACCGCACAGGCAGCTTGGGATGCTGTCCTGGAAGACACAATCCCATTGGACAATCCGTTGATCCGGTGGCGTGGTCGCCAGCCACCTGAAGATGGGGAAACCGAAATTCGCAACGCTTGGGTCGCTGCGAGCGCCGAAGTTGTTGCAGAACCAGACTTCAGTGCAACGCAATCGTTTGGCTATAGTGATTTTGGCAATCCCGGTGCCATTGTTTCCGACCGGCGGGACGACCGTTTCGGCTTTCGGCTGATCCAGTTTGACAATGGGGTAAGGCTAAACCTCAAGCAAACTGATATTCGTGAGGATCGCATCCGTTACCAACTGTCACTGGATGGCGGTGAATTGCTAAACACGCGCGAAGCTCCGCTCACAACAGCGCTGGTCGCCATGTTACCGTCAGGAGGGCTTGGTCTTCACAGCCAGGACGAACTGTCGACAATCCTTGCCGGGCGTTCTGTGGCACTCAATGTACGAAGCACGAGCGATGCTTTCACTATGGCTGGCAGCACAACTGCGCGCGACCTGGAATTGCAAATGCAGTTGCTCACAGCAGCAATTACTGATCCGGGATTCCGGCCCGAAGGCGAAGAGCGTTATCGCCGTTCTATCGCAGACTTCTTTGCACGCCTCGATGCAACTCCCGGCAGCGCATTGAACAATGCTCTTGGCGGAATTTTGTCAGACGACGATCCGCGTTTCTCTTTGCAGGATGAGGCAATTTACCGTGCACTCACCTTTGCAAAGCTGCGCGAAGACATCTCTGGACGTTTAGCCAACGGTGCAATTGAACTCGCACTTGTTGGCGACTTTGATGAAGAGGCAGCGATCGCATCTGTCGCAGCAACACTTGGCGCTCTGGAACCAAGAGAGGCGGACTTTTTGCCCCGCGAAGAAGCGCGCCAACGCAGCTTTACCACGCGTAGAGGTCTCAGAACGCTCGGGCACTCGGGCGAAGACAACCAAGCGTTGATTAGGATGACATGGCCGACCACCGATGACAGCGATCTTGAAGAAGCGATGCGTTTGTCAGTCCTTGCGCGGGTTGTCAGGATCGCATTGCAAGAGCGGCTGCGCGAAGATCTTGGCAAGAGCTATTCGCCCAGCGCTGGCAGTTCAACTTCGCGTACATTCCGCGATTACGGCACGTTTTCCCTCGCAGCATCGATCGACTTGGCCGATGTAGCGGAAACCCGTGCCGCCATCCGTACTATGCTGGATGAGCTTCTCAACGAGCCGATTGAGCAAGACTTGCTCGACCGTGCCCGGCAGCCTTTAGTTGAAAACTATGACAACCTGCTAAAGTCACTTGGTGGCTGGATGACGCTCGCAGACAGAGCACAGAGCGAAAATGATCGACTCGATCGCTATTTCGCTGCACCGCAAGCCTTAGAAGCCATCACGCCGGCTGATATTTATACGACCGCGCAATCCTATCTCGCGCTTGAAGATGCTGTCGAAGTGTTGGTTTTGCCAAAAGCATCAGCTGAATTGGCTTTGGAAGAGTAAAATTCTGTCCTGGCAGTGGGCAAGCATGCTGCCGCACATTGCACCGCGGCGCTGGCTCGCTATAGGCTCGTCATGATCGCGCACAGCGCATCGCTAAGGCAATCAGGAAAGCTCTTGTCATGAAAGTTCGCATCCTTGTCCGCTTGAAGCCCGGAGTG
>WTKI01000409.1 GCA_011524425.1 Altererythrobacter sp.
CAATCGAGCACCGTTCCGATCGTCACCGGATCGCCTCGCAGAAAGTCCGCACGCTCCATCGCGGGTTTGCCAGCCCGCTGGAGGCGAACGGGACGAAGTGCGCCTTCACCGCATGCTATAGTAAGGTCATCGTCGAGCACTTCGCCGGGCTCGCCTGCGCCTTCGGCAAGTTCCGCGCGCAGCAGTTTTACGCGGTCTTTCCCATTGGCACCATCCATCTCGCACCATGCGCCAGGGAAGGGGGCAAGGCCGTGAACATGCCGCACCAGCTCAGCTGCAGGGCGAGACCAATCGATCCGCGCTTCTGCCTTGTCGATCTTAGGCGCGTAGGTTGCTTTTGCGTCATCCTGCGCAACGGGGGTGTGTGCTGAAATGTCGCGCAGTGTCTCCACCATTAGCCCTGCACCCAGCTCTGCCAGCTCTTCGGTCAGCTCGCCCGTGGTCTTGTCTGCGATGGGCGTTCGAGCAATCGCCAGCATTGGCCCTGTATCAAGCCCGGCCTCCATCTGCATGATTGTGACGCCGGTTTGCTCATCCCCTGCCATGATCGCGCGGTGTATCGGCGCGGCACCGCGCCAGCGCGGGAGGACTGAGGCATGTATGTTGATGCAACCGAGCGCAGGCGCATCGAGCACGGCCTGCTTCAAGATCAGGCCATAGGCAGCCACGACCGCAACATCGGCGTTGAGCGCGGCGAAATCGGCTTGCGCCTCTTCCGATTTCAGCGATTTGGGAGAGCGCACTTTGATCCCCAATTGCTCGGCGCGCCTTTGCACGGGCGAGGGCTGCAACTTTTTGCCCCGCCCGGCGGGACGCGGCGGCTGCGTGTAAACGCACACAATCTCATGGCCTGCATCATGCAGTGCTTGCAGTGCCGGCACAGCAAAATCGGGCGTTCCCATAAAGATTATGCGCATGACGTGCCTTGCGGCCCTTTCGTGAAGTTTGCGAAAGCCCTATCTCTCCCCCCATGGCATCGCAAGAGATTGAAAGCCTAGCGAGCGCATTGTCGCGCCTTCCCGGTCTTGGGCCGCGTTCTGCGCGCCGCGCCGTGCTGTGGCTCGTCAAGAACCGCGAGCGCGCTTTGCCGAGCCTGCTGGACGCTTTGGGCGCGGTGCAAGAACGGCTGGTTGAGTGTGAGGCTTGCGGCAATGTCGACACGCAGAACCCTTGCGGGATTTGTGCTGACCCGCGCCGCGATACGAAGTCGCTCTGCGTTGTGGAAGACGTGTCAGACCTGTGGGCGCTTGATCGCTCACGCCTGTTTCCCGGCAAATATCATGTGCTGGGCGGCACGCTGTCCGCGCTCGACGGGATCGGGCCGGAGGATTTGTTGATTGCAGAGCTGTTGTCGCGCATAGAGCAAGGCGGGGTGGACGAAGTCGTCCTTGCGATGAACGCAACGTTGGAGGGGCAGACTACCGCGCATTACATTGCAGAGCGGCTAGAGGCGTTTCCGGTGCGCATCACGCAGCTGGCCCACGGCTTGCCCGTCGGCGGCGAGCTGGATTACTTGGATGAAGGCACGCTGGCACAGGCTCTCAGAGCGAGAAGGCCAGTGGATTAGTTTTTGTAGTGCGCTTTCGATGTCCATCGAAAGCTTGTGCCACATCCACCCTTCCACCCGGAGTCTACCGGGATACTATCCGGGTGGAAGGGTGGAGGGCGCGGGTGGCTAGGCTTCGCTCAAGACGGAGGTCTTGAGCGCACATCATAAAATTTTGTGGTCGGGAGGGGGAGTGGGCCGGTGCCGCAAGGTTTCGAGGGAGGTCGAAACCGCACCCAACAAGAAATCGCATTCATCAAACAGACTCGTTGAATTACGAGCTCCAACTGCCTAAATCACCCGTATGGCTATTCGTGAAATCCTGGAAGTGCCGGACCCCCGGCTCAAGGTCGTGTCTGAACCTGTCAGTGAAGACGAGTTCAATGATGAGCTCAAAACCCTTGTCGAGGACATGTACGAGACGATGTATGATGCGCCGGGTATCGGCCTTGCTGCGATCCAGGTCGGCGTGCCTAAACGCGTGCTGGTGATCGACCTGCAGCCGGAAGACCCGGATGCAGAGCCGGAAGATTGCTGCAGCGACAGCGGATGCGGGGAGAAGCGCCCGGTGCTCAAGAAAGAGCCGCGCACTTTCATCAATCCGGTGATCGTCGATCCGGCAGAGGAACTTTCGACCTATCAGGAAGGCTGCCTGTCGGTACCTGAGATTTATGCCGATGTGGATCGCCCTGCGACGTGCACGGTCAAGTACCAGGATTTGGACGGTAACCATCACGAGGAAACGCTCGAAGGCTTGATGGCAACCTGCATCCAGCACGAGATGGATCACCTTGAGGGCATTCTCTTCATCGACCACCTGTCGCGCTTGAAAAGGCAAATGGCGCTGAAGAAGCTGAAGAAGATTAGGCAGGCTGCGTGAACCAAACTGCTCCTATGAGTTGGAGCCGCGCAGCTCTTGCTGGACTGATTTTTGGACTGCTCATGTGCGGTTGGGTCTACATTGATCGTGGCGCCGGCTTTGACGAATTGGCGATGCGATTTGCGGCATACTTTGTGTGTTTTACAGTGGGCTTTCGTTTTCTGTTCAATTGGGTAACCAAACGTTCAAGTGGGGGAGACTAGCGCTGCCTCGGAAACGATTTCGGGGATATCCTACAAAACGCTAGAGTTCATGGTTTGTTCCATGCTATAAGG
>WTKI01000102.1:0-6881 GCA_011524425.1 Altererythrobacter sp.
ATCGAGCACCGATTGAAGGCAGTACGTCGCCTAATTTGCTCGCGCTTCTTGGCTGTCTCATCCCTGTCGGGCTTGGGATTTATGGCCCCTATGGATTTTTCAGAGTTCTTCCCTTCGAGCCTAAGGCCACAGTTGTAGCAGCAGAAGGTGTTACATCTCATGATGCGACTATAACGCGTGTCACTGTCTACCCAGAAACTGAGCTCGAACGACAGGTGCGGGAGGAAAACTACAAATGGTGCACGTTTTGCCATACGGTTGAAAAAGGCGGAAAGCACAAAGTGGGGCCGAACCTGTATGCAATCTTTGGGCAGCAGATCGCGACAGTGCCAAACTTCGGATACACAAAGAACCTTGTGCAACGCGGCGAGAATGGTGAGGTTTGGACCGACGAGACGATGTCTGAACTTTTGGAAGACCCCGATCGTTTTGCCCCTGGAACCTCAATGATTGTGTCATCCGGCAATATCGCGGACCCAGCGAAACGCGCTGCCTTGATCAACATATTGAAAAAGGAAACCATGGGCGATGCAATCGACTTTGTGGACGAGCCTGATCCCAATCAATAGCTCCAAGATCAATTGGATGGCTTGTCCAAGACTATCTTCGCAAAGTGAACAATGACTATGATATTGTCGCAATGATGGTCCAGCAGCGACATCGTCGGGTTCGACCATAAATCTCGGTACTTAATCAAGCCCCGGGTTCGCAGTATGGAAATCGGATAGGATAATATGACCACGAAACAAGAGATCGCGAAAAACATGCCACTTCTCGCAGAAGCTGAAGGCGTTTGGGAAGGCTGGTATCGTTACTATGACGCTGAGTCAGGCGAGATGATTGATGCGCACCGTTCGCGTCTGATTTGTCGCTTGCCAGAAGACGGCAAGCCTTCCGACTACCACCAGACCAATTACTATTTTTGGGAAGATGGCCGCTCTGAAATCAGAGACTTTCCTGCCAATTACCGCGATGGTCGCATTTGGTGGGATAATGACTTGATCAAGGGATGGGCTGCAGCGATGCAGCCGGATGATCAGAACCTTTCGACCTGCTTGAATTGGGTGCGTAAGGGGGAAGAGAACGTCTATCTTTATGAAATGATCCAAGTGAACAAAGCGCATGACTTGCGCTCGCGCACTTGGCAATGGTTCCGTAATGGAAAATGCTTCCAGCGTACATTGATCGACGAGCACAGAGTTTCTCACGATTGGCAAAGCTGGACAAACAACGAGGCGCCGACTTGCTAGTCGTTGAGGCCATGCAAGTCGCTGCAGTTTGCGGTCATCCAATCATGATTGGTTGGTTGCCGTGAGTGGCCTTACCCGCCGAGATGCGATCGCGATGGGCGGAGCTGCCGGGGTCCTGGCAATTCCTCAGGCAGTTCCTGCCCGAAGCAAGGATTTCGCGTCCGCTGACTCGGCTTTTGGCAAGACGACGATTACTGGGCAACTCAATGATTGGTTAGCGTCCTCGCCGTTATTTAACATTGAAAACGCCCACAAGGTGTTGACCCGCCACGGCTTTGACGCATTGCTGGTGAGTGGACCGATCAATCTCTATCATTTGACGAGCATTCGCCCGGTCACAAACGAGATGTTTCCGCGTCCTTTCGAGGCTTATGCGCTGCTTTGCAAAGATGAAAAGCAGCCTGTCCGATTGCTGATGAATGACTTCCAGTCGTATTTTCTTGCTGCTGATGAAACACCCGGCGACTGGCTCGAGACCCGCATATACACAGGGCCAGGCCAAGACGACCCCGCGGAGCCGCGTCCCCCTTTCATGTTGCGCATACCTCAGGATGCCAAGCTGTCCTATGACGAGCAGTCTCGCAGGGATCATATTGCGCGAATGACGCAGGGCAGAGCGTTGTCGCCTGCTTCAGGACTGGTGGATATGCTCCGGGACGCAGGCCTTGCCGATGGGCGCGTCGCCACTGATAGTGCGATTGCGCCAATATATTGCGAGACTGCAGGGCTCGCGACCTCATTTTTTGGGGCGGACCAAGTGCTCGGGGAGATCCGGCGCTTAAAGTCTCCAATCGAAATTGAGCTGATGCGTTTTGCCGCTTCAACTAATGCGCGAGCGGCTATGCAGGCGTCCAAGTCATTGCGGGGAGGGCAGCACCATTCCGATCTGCGTAGTGCCTATTTCGAGCAAGCTTCCATATTAGGCGGCAAAGGCGTGTTCATGGCAATCGACCGCGCGACATCAGTCCGCTTCGACCGGGAGTTGTCGGATGGTCAGGCATTCCTCATTGACGGCGTATCAGAATTTCATGGCTATCATGGAGACTTTGGGCGCACCGTCTTCATTGGAGAGCCCTCTCGCCGGATGGCTAAGGCTGTTAATACAATCGGGCTTGCTTGGAAATCGATAAGAGAGAAGATGCAGATTGGGGCGACTTACGGCGAACTCATATCTGCAGGACATGAGGCAATTCGTCGCAGCGGACAAGATTTGCTGGTTGCCTTTAATGTACACAGCGTTGGCCTGTGGCACACGGATGATCCCTTCGGGCAAAGCGAAGACCGTAGGCTTAATACCCGCTTGGAAGAAGGCATGGTGCTTAGCATTGACTGCCCTCTGTTCGATGAAGGGATTGGAGGGTCTGCGCATTTTGAAGACCTCACACTGGTCACGCGAGAGGGTCCGGTAAGTCTAAACGAGCAGTTTCCTGAGGCAATCATCGTTTAATGTAGTTTCAGGCCTTAGGAATAGCGTTTCCTCAGAGCTCAAGTGCATGAAAAATATAAGATAAGATGCTTATCTTCACACAATGAAGCTTTTGATAGAAACGCAGGTAACGCTGCCGTTCAATTCCTAAGACAAGCTCCGGAAACATCAAATTAGACCAAAAAAGGTCCCAGTCCATAGAATCCAGTGGGGGTTTAACATGACACAACGCTTCAAGAATTTGTCCTTAGGTGGAGCGATGACATCGCTTGCATTGGTTTGGTCAGCTCCGGCTTTCGCGCAAGAATCCGACGAGGCTGAGGCCAGTGATTCCAATGTGATTTTTGTGACCGCTCGTAAGCTAGAAGAATCGGTGCAGGATGTGCCGGTTGCTATTACGGCCTTCGACCAAGAAGCGATCAGGGAAGCATCGGTTCGTGAACTGGAAGACATCGCCCTGCTAACCCCAGGTTTGGTTTTCGAGGATTTCTCGAACGGAGGATTTGGTACTCCAACAATCCGCGGTACAACCCAATTCTCGATCAACAATCTTGAGCAGAACGTTTCAACCTTCATCGATGGAATTTACATCCCGCGTCAATATGCTGTTGATATTGGGTCAACAAACCTCGAGCGGATTGAAGTCGTTAAAGGCCCGCAAAGTGCTCTCTATGGCGCAAACGCATTTGCGGGTGCGATCAATTATGTCACCACCAATCGCAGTTTGACTGAATTGAGTGCGACTGCACAAATCGATGTTTCTGAGAACAAAGGCTTCGATATCTCTGCTAAGGTCAGCGCACCATTGGTTGACGATGTGTTCGCCATTCGAGCTGGTTTCGGGCATTCCGAGTACGATGGGGACTGGCGAAATAACTTCCCGAACGCGGCCGAAGTTAGCCCAGGTACAAATGGTCGTATTGGTGGTTATGACAATCAGTCATACACCGTCGGGGCGAGCTTGAGCCCGGTCAGCAGTGTCAAAATCGATCTCGACTATTATCGCTTTGACATTTCATCTGAGTCCCGCGCGCAGTATCGTCTTGATCGAGCAGCCGGCGACTTCAACTGTAGTGTCGGGGGTCTCTCCTTTAGTTTTGCGACTTTCTCTTTCGTACCGGACTTGGTTGAGAATCAGCTTTTCTGCGGTGAACTTCCCATTGATCCTCCAGCGCCTCCTGGCACAACGGATTTCCCTTCAGGGTTTGTAATCGATCCGGTCTCTTACGGTCTGGAATCAAAGTCAGAAATCGTGCGTGCGGCAATCAGCGTTGATTTGACTGACCAAATTTCGGCAAATTACCTCTTTGGTGTTTCGTCAGGCGAGGTCTTTTCAGCGGGGCAAAGCGCCCGCAATCCGATCGATGGCGATCTTTTCTTTGGCTCTGTGGTATTCCCCTTCAGCCTCAACCCGATCGGTGATTACGAATATGAATCACATGAACTCAGGTTGCAGTACGAAGGTGATAGCGGACTGCTGGCGATGATCGGCGGTTTCTATCAGGATGGTGACGATCAAGATTTCAGTACCGGTGCGGTCTTTCCGGGGCCGGTGACTGAGCCGATCACGACAATTCCTGATTTTGCAACTCCGGTCGACACGTTCACTAACACGGAAACCAAAGCGGTTTTTGCGCGAATCTCTGTGCCCCTTCTCGATGATCGCTTGGTCTTCGAGGCGGAAGGTCGCTATACTGACGAAGAGAAAATACAACTTGATCTTACGTCGCCGACACCATTTGTCTTTACCGACTCCTATTTCACCCCTCGTTTCAACCTGTCTTACAAGCTTAGCGAAGACAGCTTGCTTTACGCATCGATCGCGAATGGTGTGAAGTCTGGCGGCATTAACGCTTCGACGCTACCTGGTGGCGCGCCGCTGATTGCCGAAGAGCAGTTCTACGGGCCAGATGAAAACTGGACCTACGAGATCGGCATGAAGAATACCTTCATGAATGGAGCGGGCAGGCTGAATATCGCTGCGTTCTACATCGATTGGAGTGATTTGCAGCTTTCCGTAGCACCGACCGGCGCTTCGCAAACTACCGTTCTTATCACACTAAACATCGGCGGGGCATCGATCAAGGGTCTCGAAATTGATGGTTCCATTGAGCCGCTGGACGGCTTCGTGTTGAATGGTGGTCTCGCTTACATCGATGCGACCTATGACGACGATACGATTTCCGGTCGTGTTTTGCGGGCCAACCTTTGTGGTGATGGACTGGTCTGCAACGCCGATGGTGACGTGGGTGGAAACGACCTGCAGCGAACGTCAAAATTCCAGTGGAACGTGGGCGCTGCTTACGAAACACCGATTTCTGGCTCACTGGATGCCTTTGGCCGCATTGATATCGCCGGACAATCCAAACAGTATGTTTCGGAGCTCAATGTCGCGACGATTGAACCTCGTGTGCTGACAAATGGACGGATCGGTGTCCGCGGTGATCGGTGGTCGGTATCGCTCTGGGCGAAGAACCTATTCGATAAAAAATATGTTTCGAACGCATTTTATATCGGTGGATCACCCTTCTTCTCAGTCTACGTGCCGACGGCCGGAAACCGCCGCCGTGTCGGTCTGAGCCTTTCATTCGACTATTAAGATTTAAGACAAGGATTTGATGATGAATCGTCGCGAATTCGTAGCAGCAGGTGCAGCAGGTGCATCAGCGTTGGTAATGGGGTGTGCTCATGGGTCAGCCTCGGCTGGAACAACTGCGCCTTCTGCTGCGGCGCGGCGCAGGTCGGGGTCGATTATCACGGACATTTCCGCCGGCCATTACGATCTAACAGTGCCATCCGCCAATCGCGAGATTAGCGCTAAGATCAATGGCAATACCGATATGAAGTCGAACAAGTATGGATGGTTCAAGGGCATCGTGCACGGCGTGCGGCCTGGTGAAGCCTTGCGCAATCTGGTCGGCTTCACTGGTTTCTCTGTAGCTCGTCTCATGCCGACAGTCGCGGAAGAAGGCGAAGACCCCGGCTACCGCAAGGTCCTCAACGAGATTGGCTTTTACACTGATCTGGAAACAGGTGAGGTGCTAGAAGAATGGCATAACCCGTATTTCGATGAGAAAGTGCGGGTTGTCCCAATTGCAAATCCAGCCTTCAATCATACGATTACAGATTACTTCTTCCAGCCTCCTTCTTATGGCGGACTGAACGATGCTGATCGACGACCAAAGCGCCCATTTGTGTTGGATTGGGAACGCCGCAACGATGATCTAAGCTTGGCGTCGCGGATAAATCTTTACTATCCCGCTGCTTTGCAGCCAGAAAAGTGGCCGCGCGAGAGCGGCTCCTCGTTCAACCGCGTTACAGAGAATTTCCTCTATCACCTTGATTGGAACGAGGTTCAAAACCCGGAACTTACCAGTATCACAGCGCGCGGAAGTTGGATGCGCACGACGCCTTGGCTGCCATGGATGCTGATGGGCGATACGCCAGGACACTGCTCATATTCGTGCTTCTTTGGCTCTGAAGATACAATCGAATATGCGGATCCGATCGCCCTTGAGTATGCAGCTAAGCACTATCCAGAATATTTGGGACTTCTGGCGACTTGGGATACGCCGTCACTATCTTCACTGGAGTGGTATGCACGCGAGCAGACACCAGCGCCTTTGCCTGCCGACGGGAAGATTCCTCAAGCCAAGCCACCAAAAGGCCCTAGTTGGGGGTGATCCGAATGTCTTGCAGTGAAGGTGCGTAAGCGCCTTCAGTCAGAGGTTCGCGTGCGTCCAGAAAAACTCGACATGCGCATGGTATTTTGCACTTACCGGCCAAGCTTCGCCATTGACTAAAGCAACGGTCATTGAATTGCCATCGCGGTTCAAGCCTTTGATGGCTTTTCGGCTTACCCAATAGGAGCGATGAATTCGGACACCATCGAATTTGACCAAATCTTCAACTGCGTCAGAGAACTTGGATAAGACGAGGACCTTGTTTGGCCGATCTGATAGCCCAACCTCTACATAGTGATCGCTAGCCTTAAGAGTTTCGATTAGTCCAAGATCGTGGACAGAGCGTTTGGCGAGTTCGCGATAGAATTGACTGTTGGATTGCGGTTGAGGTGCATGCGTAGGTAAAGGCGCTTCTGTCGCTAAAGGGGAAGAGGATTTCGATGGCTGCGAAGCAACTGCCTTTGAATTAGCTGAAGGAAACATGGCATAGATGGATCTAAGCAGAACCCAAAATAGCAAACC
>WTKI01000102.1:6981-12705 GCA_011524425.1 Altererythrobacter sp.
AGGTAGGCCCCATATCCTGCTTGAAAGATCCCGAGCGGCAATGACAGCAATACAGGACATACGAGGAAGAAGGTAAGCGCTAGCCACCACTTCTTGCGCGCCAGTGTCAACTGCGGAAGACGCGCAAACACGTTCTCATTTTCGCGAATTTCGGGCTGCGATTCCATGAATAGAGCCCTTATCACGGTAAACGTGACTTGGCATTCACGAAATTCAGCACTTCGTGAATTATATTTCCCGCATGGGGAAGCTGCAACACACGATTCTTGACCTTGCCAATCTCGTCAAGAAAGCTTGACAGTTTGTCGTGACAAAAAAACACGATTGTGGCGTCGTCAATTTTACTGTCAGATGACGAAGGGAGACATGATCGGTCAATGTGGGAAGTGGCCATGAATGCAGCAAGTCTTTCGATCTCAGAAACCATCCAACCTTACCGTCCGGTAAGAGCCCTCAATCGCGGCCTCAACGTTTTACAAGCGATCAATCAATTCGGTTCAGCCACATTGAGTCAGATTTCGCAGGCTACAAATCTCCCGTATGCGACTATAATTCGATTGGTAAATACTCTGATTGAAGCGGGCTTTGTCGAGAAAGAACCGAACCGCAAGAACTATCGTCCCACTCTCATGGTGAAGACACTCGCGTCTGGGATGAATGATGATTCCCTTCTGGTTTCCGTAGCTCGGCCTCATATTGAATATCTGACTTCGAAATTTGGATGGCCTGTTTCCATTGCAACTCGCGTTGGCAACAAGATGGTCTTGCAAGATTCAACGCATGGTATGACCAGCTTGACCTTCTGGAATTACAATCCTGGTTATTCGCTGCCACTTGCAGAGTGTGCAACTGGCAAAGTTTCTTTGGCCTATTGCGATGAGGCCGAGCTCAATCTTATCCGAAAGGGATTTGCAGAAAGCTCGGATCCGCGTGACAAAGCGGGCTTGTTACTGACTGGCAATGGTGAGCTCATGGCGCAAGTCAAACGGAATGGCTATGCAACTCAGTCAAAGAATTCATTCACACGCACGCCAGGAAAGACGTCTTCGATTGCTGTTCCAATAATTGTCGATGGCTCACTTTGTGGAACGATGGCGGTCATCTTTTTCTCGGCTGGTCTCAGTATGAGCGATGCTGAAGGAGCATTTGTCGCAGAACTGCAGCAAGCAGCACAGCGTATCGCTATGGAGCTTGGGCAAGCCACGACAGACATGGCCGCTTGAGGACAACTTCTGGCAGTCGGCGCAGATGCTGTCAGAATTAGTATCTACCTATTCGGCTTTAACAGCGTTTAGCATCGTTTAAACGATGATGAACCGGTCTGAGCTGTCGTTGATAAGTTCAGGGCCATCTTTAGTGATGATAACCAGATCCTCCAAGTGCGCGGTGCCGCCAAGCCCAGCATCCAAAAGTGGCATATCGACGCTCAGGATGCTGTTCTCTTCCAACACCACATCGGCTTTTGCATAATTGCCGAAGCCGGCCACGTTCTCGTCGTCAGAGTGATGCAATCCAATCATGTGAGGGCTCACATTGAAACCGACATCGACATTGGTGTCTTTGAAAAGTTGTCGCCCTTTTTCGAGGATGTCTGAGAACTTTACGCCGGGCCGGAGTTCTTCCAGCAAGCGATCCCAGGTAATTGAGAGCGCGTCGATGATTTTCGCCATCTGGCGATTGGGTTCGCCGACGCAAACTGTGCGACCGTAATCGCCATGGTAACCTCTAAAGGTGCTGACACAGTCGATGAGGAAACTTCTCCCCTCTTTAATTTCGCCGGTAGACATTCTGGACATCAAAGTGTCGATCATCATGTAATGCGCGCTGTTGTCGCGATCAGCACATTCTTTCCAAAACTCGCGGCGAAGATCATCGAAAGAGGCGCCGTCTCGTACAGACATTGCAGCTGCACGAGCAGCGGCAGCGTTTGCCGCTGCGGCATAGCGCATGAGTTCAAGTTCCGCTTTGGACTTTTGCACTCTGATTTGGCGAATGATCCTCTCACCATCGACAAACTTAACATCAAGGCCTCGGCGTTCTAGCAACACCTGTATTCTGTGATCGTCCACTGCGATCGTTTTGTTAGGCAAAGGATTATCGACGACTTGCTTGAGAAGCGCGGCTTCGATCGACGCGCGAATGTCTTCAGCCTCACGCGCAACAAGGCCGTGACGATAGCGCTCTGAACTAGTTTCAATGTCCTTGTCGTGCCTGCGCGGCAAGAAAGGGGCGCCTGGTGCGTAAGCAATCGCCCTTGGATCAGTAAGTTCGGCAAAACCCTGAAAGTCTGCAGGAAAACCAACGATTTCCACATTCATTAAGTCTAGTTGGCTTTGCGACGTTCCCTGAAAGTACAAGCCAATTTGCGATGTGATCATCGTAGGCTTGCCATTGCCGTGCGCTGACAGGGTGGCGAAGTCTATGCCCGAATCGTACCCCAGCATCAGTGCGCCAGGCGTGTGTCCCGTCAAATAGTAGTAATTCTCAAAGCGAGAGCATATCAGGAGATCGACTTTTTCCTGCTCCAAGATCATATCCGCGCGTTCCTGGTTCAATAACAGACCGGAAAGCGTGAGCGGCCTTTGCGCTTCCATTGGCGGATTGAATTTGCCCTTAGATGTTAGGTCGATCATCTCGGGAACTGCGGAATGCGCTGACGCGCTGCTTGCGGCTCCTACGCATGCTCCAGTTGCTGCAATACCCGTTAAAGCTGACCGACGGGAAAGGTTCATGAGTTGGATGACTCCTTCGTGTTGATAACGAACAGTTTGGTTAGCGCATCGATGTGGCGCTCGATTTCGTCTTCTGAAAAGACATCGATCCCAAAGCGTTCGTTTAATTCAGGTGCCGCAAAGAACATCGAACGCGATGCTGCGACATTCATGTAGTACAAGTTCAATGCTGGAATGTCCGTGCGAAACACGCCTTGCTCTTGAGCAAGCGCTGTTCGAGCCAGAGCGCGATCTGTAAATGGCCTCAGGTAATTCTCAGACAGCCATTCGAAACGTTCGCTGCGTACGATCGACTCAAACATAACCATCCGCAAGAGTTCAGGGTGAGCTGCATTAAAGCGGACATAGCTCGCGATATGATCCCTGATTTGTTCTTCCGAACTCATCTTCTCCCAAAGATGCTCATTGGCAAACACCGCTTCTTCCATCTGCTGGAAAAGAAGGGCAATAGCTGAACGCCATAAATGGGTCTTAGAAGAATAGTGATACTTGATGGACCCATGATTGACGCCTGCGATCTCTGCGATCTGGCGCACCGAAGCACCAGCGAAGCCCTCCTTAGCGAAGATCCTTATGGCTGCATCAAGCAGCTTGGAGCGAGTGTCGAGTTCGAGCGAAATTTTCATTATTGCTCCAAAAATATGGCGGATAGCGGCAGTCTAAACGCTATCCGCCAGATATCTCAACCGCTAGAAGTCAGCTCGAACGCGGATGCCGAATTGCTGCGGTTCCCCCACGATCCGGTTCGACACGCCGCCGAACAGATCAAGTGCCAGACCACCGACAAAATATTCATTGTCAAACAGGTTGGTGGCGTAAAGCGCAATATTCACGCCTGGCAATCCTCCAACATCTTCCAGATCAAGGTCGATTTGAGCGTTTACGATGTCATATGATGGAACAACAGATTGCTCGCGGCCGAGCAGAGCTATGATGTCCGGCCCGCCTAGCGTTTCCTCTCCGACGTGGAACCAGTTGGCCTGGAAACCGAGAGTTGCCGTGTCTGAGAGTTGTGCATCATAACGGGCATTCAAGCTGAATTGCCATTCTGGACCGCCAAGTGGTTCCTCACTTCTGTCGATCACATTGCCTGCACCATCCTGGTCAAGAAACTCGTCAAACTCGGCATTTGTGTACCCCAATGTTCCCCCGAAGCTGAAACCATCGGAAGGCGTAATTTGAAGCTCGGATTCAAAGCCCCAGATTGTCGCTTCTGCCGCGTTGCGAAGCACAGTGACAGGCACGGGGCTATCCGGATCGAAAGAAGTCCGTTGGATGTCAGTGTAATCAGAATAGAATATTGAAGTGTTGAAGCGTGCGACATTGTCAAACAGGTCAGATTTGAACCCTGCTTCGTAGTTCACCACGAATTCCGGCTGCACAATTGTGCTGATGTTGTCTTGGTCAATTGCGCCAGAGCGAAAGCCCCTCGAAACGCTCGCATAAAGCAAGGTTGCATCGCTGGGCTTGAAGTCGAGGCTGACGAGCCAGGAAAAGCCATCAAATGATGCGGAGTTTTCCTGGCCGATATTGCCAGGAGCGAGACCTGCAACACGGCGTTGCTCATCGGTCCAGCGAATGCCGCCAGTCACATTGAATTGGTCGGATAAAGCAAATGTTCCTTGGCCAAAAAGCGAGAAAGTCTCGTTTTCGGCCTCTGTGGTGGAGTCCAAACCGAAGCCGACGAGTTGGTCAACATCAACGCCTTCCTCAGTCGAATAAAAACCACCGACCTGCCAATTCAGTCTTTCGCTGTCACCGGACAGCCGAATTTCCTGTGCGAAGATGTCAGATTCCTGCGCCAAGCGGACAGCGGTTGATGGAGCTGACTGGACCAGAGTGTCCGCTGTCTGATCGCGATAACTTGTAATCGAGGTCAATTCAGCAGCGCCAAGATCAAGGGTAACGGTCGCATTGATGTTAAACTCATCAGAGATCGCGAAGGGCGCCTCGTCTCTGAAGTCATTACCGACATAAAAGTCAGGATTGGTCGATTCCAAAGCGATGAAGCCACCAAGTGCTGAACGAAGGGACCTAAAGATAGAAGTGGACTCGTCTACTTCATGGTAGTCTGCATTTATCCGGATCGAAACGGCATCGCTGGGCTCAAACAGAACCGATCCGCGCAGGAACAATTCGTCATCATCAGCCAGTTCGCGGCCGGTAAGGAATGTGTCTCCGCTCCCGCCTTCGCCGAAGCCATCTCGGTCGGTTTTCGCAGCACCCAGACGAATGGCAGCAGTGTCGCCCAATGGTAAATTGAGCACGCCTTCGAGTTCTGTGCGGTTGAAGGAGCCATAGGTGCCTTCAATATAGCCGCCAGTAAAACCAAGCTCTGGCGCTTTCGTTGTGACATTCACCACGCCGCCCGTCGTGTTCTTGCCAAACAAGGTTCCCTGAGGGCCTTTCAAAACCTCAATCTGTTCGATGTCGAACAAATTGCTGAACAGGCTGGTGCCGCGCGTGATCGGCGCACCATTTATGTTAATGCCCACTGCTTGGTCGGCGTTGAGTGTCAAGAAGCCGCTAGTTTGGCCGCGGATTGTCACGTTCGCGAACAAGTTACCTGTGGCTGCACGGGGGCGAACGTCGAAATTAGGAGTTAGCCGCGCAATGTCTGCGAATTCTGTGAGACCGGCTTCTTCAAAAGTTTCAGCGGTGAAAGCTGTTACCGCAATAGGAACGTCTTGGATATTTTCTGCCGTTTTGCGGGCCGTCACAATAATGACGTTGTCGTCTTCTTCATTCGCCGCCTGAGGCTCCGCATCCTGTGCCGAGGCCGGACTAATCGGGATTAGTGATGCAAGGGCAGCGCAGCCAATGAGCGCTGTTGAACGTTTTAGATTTCCTACAAAAATCGATTTCATTGTGAATATCCTCTCCATCCCATGTCCATCCTCGCAACAGAGAATGCCAACGCGCAGCACTCCTTTTGAGTTTGTCACGCGTTTCATTGAGAGCTTAACCGCGCACAGCTAATCCAAAACTATCA
>WTKI01000102.1:12805-14202 GCA_011524425.1 Altererythrobacter sp.
AATACGCATTCTAGGCCAAAGGCCAATTATGTCTTGGGCGTATTGTTCTGTGTCATCATGCTCAACTTTCTCGATCGACAGGTGATGGCGATCCTGGCTGAACCTATCAAGCAGGACATGGGGCTGACGGATCAGCAAGTCGGCCTGATGACAGGCCTGGCTTTCTCTCTCTTTTACACCACACTTGCTGTGCCGGTTGCGGCCCTGGCGGACCGGTGGAACCGCAGTTGGATCATCGCAAGTGCAATCACAGTCTGGTCAATTATGACCATGCTTTGCGGAGCGGCTCAGAACTTTACGCAAATGTTCCTTGCACGGGTCGGGGTTGGCATTGGTGAAAGTGCAAACTCGCCTCCGGCGCAATCGCTCATTGCTGAATATTTCCCTCCTGAAAAGCGCGCAGTTGCTTTAGGGATTTACGGATCGGCCGTTCCCATCGGCGCGTTTATTGCCTCTGCCGGAGGCGGTTGGATTGTCGAGAATTTTAATTGGCGGATAGCTTTCTTAATCGCAGGTGCGCCAGGCATTCTGGTTGGGCTTGTCATGTGGCTGACAGTCAAAGACACAAGGCCGCATGGCAAGTTGTTGAAGGCATTCGCATATCAGGAAGGTGATGTTACGTTTGCCCATGCATTCAAAGAATTGGCGAGCAAGCCAGCCTATTGGCATATTGTAGCGGGAGGCACGGTGGTGGCTTTTGTCGCTTTTGGTGTTTCTGCTTTTTACGGCAGCCTTTTCGTCCGTGTATTTGAGCTGGGGTATGCTGAGCTAGGCCTGAAAATTGGACTTATGATCGGTATTGCCGGGGTACTTGGTTCTTGGGCTGGCGGATGGTTTGGAACATGGCTTGATAAGAAATCTCCTGCAGGTTCAATGCTGGCAGTGGCGATTGTCTTCTTACTGGTTATTCCTGCGACTTATGCTGCCGTAAATGTGGCTTCGGTTAACCTATCTTTTGTCTTGCTCAGCATCATGACTTTCGCATCGACATTTTATTACGGCCCAACCTTTGCGCTTATCCAAGAGCTCGCTAGCGATCGTGTGAGGGCTATGGCCGTTGCGATCTTCCTGCTTGTTTCCGGCATTTTCGGAATTGGATTGGGGCCGGTATTTGTAGGTACGGTTTCCGATTTGATATCGGGAGGTGATCCAGCCCTTGAAGCGAAAGGCATTACTGGTGCGATCGCAATCACAGGCGCGTTCAGTGCCTGGAGTGCCTTTCATTTCTGGCGCGCTCGATACTGGATTGTAAAAGCTGGAGCAGCAGAGAATGCATAGCCAGCGAACGTGCTGTCAAAATCGTCAATTGAAGAAAATACGGCCCTCTTTATCCAATTGGATAAATCGCAAATGCAAAGCTCTTACGAAAGTATCTCCATGACTTATGCAATGACAAT
>WTKI01000147.1 GCA_011524425.1 Altererythrobacter sp.
GATTATGACGTGAAGATGCGCAACGTGAACAAGTTCATCGACAATGGCGACAAGGTAAAAATCACTTTGCGCTTCCGCGGGCGCGAAATGGCCCACCAGGAATTGGGAATGAACCTGCTCAAACGCGTGCAGGACGATGTCGAAGAAATCGCAAAGGTCGAAGCCTTCCCGCGCCTTGAAGGCCGTCAGATGCTGATGGTGCTGGCGCCCAAATAGCTCCGATATTCTATGACAAGATCAACCGGCCCGGAGCATATGATGCTTCGGGCCGTTTTGCTATCTCCACATCCAATGACCTCGATGAAATGCTAAGGGGGATCGATCAGCGCTTTCTAGCGTATTGACAAAACAAACAAATTGGCACTGTGTTACTAAAGTAACTCACGCAATTTGGACTAGACCAAAATTCAAGCTGAAAGGCCACCCCCATGGCAATTTCCAACTCTCTCCGTTTCCGAACTGTGACCGTGAGCGCAATCGCATGCGCGGCAATCTCCGTTTCTCTGGCTGCGCCAGTGTCCGCTCAGCCAGAACTGGGAAACGTGCTGGCAATATCAGCCTCCACCGCTGATCCTGCATTTGCCCGCTTTGCTCCTTCAAGTGACCGTATCGAACACCGTATCGATTACGCCGCCTGGGATGAAGCAATGCGCTATATCGTTTTTCCGATGGGCAGGTCGCTGCGCCAGACAGCTGGGCGGCCAGAAACCGGGCTTGGCTCCCGGCGTCAATATGGGCACGACTCCCGTTATCGTCTTGAAGGCAATCGCGTCATGTTTTCCTTCTTCGACGAGGAACTACGCAACGGTATTCGTGATTATTTGACGGAACTGGAAGGAACGCCCGGCCTCATTGAGTTCACGCGGATCCCTCGCAACGAACAGCTCGCATTCTGGATCAACCTCCACAACGTCGCCCTGATGGATCAAATTGCGCATAACTGGCCGGTCCGCCAGCCTGGCTCGATTGAGATTGATGGGGTTCCTCTGGACGAAGCAAAGTTCATCACTGTGAGCGGTGTAAAAATGAGTCCGAAAGATATCCGGACACAGATCGTTTTTCGTCATTGGAAAGATCCGCGCGTCATTTATGGTTTCTGGCGCGGTGATATTGGAGGACCATCCATCCAGCGCGGCGCTTTCAATTCAGAGAATATTGATCGCCTGCTCGATCGCGGCGCAAGCGACTTCATCAACTCTTTGCGAGGCGTGCAAAAGCGCTCTGACAGGTTGCAAGTATCCAAAATCTATGAAGAGGCAGCCCCCTTCTATTTCCCTGATTGGCAAAACGACATCCGCATACATATTTCTAAGCACGCTGAAACCGAAGTGCAGCAACTGCTGAGCAAAACCGAAAAAGTAGAGGCAACCATTTACGAGGCTGACATTGCTGACCTTGCAGGCGGCGTGCGAGAGCCAAGCTACAGTAATATCACCTCTGACGGCACCGCGCGGCGTTTCCGTATCCCGCAAGGGATGGCAGCCTTACTGCGCGAGCACGATACGAAAATGGATCGGATAGAGCGCGAAGGCCGCACTGGCACGGTCTTCTTCGTGGATATCCAACTTCCCGGTGAAGAGGAAGTCGACGACGAAATTGAATGACCAAAGGCGCAAAACCTCAACTGTAACCTTGCAGTCGCGCGCTGAAGATAATAATAACAAATGAAACCAGTTTGCCTGAAGGAGAAGCGTTCCTGCGGAGGTTAGGAACGGGCGCCGGTCAGGCTGTCAACCGGCTCCTGCCTTCCTGGGAGCGTGCTCTAGGAAGGAACTCCGCATGACGGATACTCCAGCTACGCCTGATGCAGCCCCTGATCAACCAACGCCCCGTCGCAAGCCTAAACCCGAAAAAACGCATGTCGCAGGCCGCGAATTGAGGCCTTCCACTTTGATGATGGGGCACGGGTTTGATCCGGCCTTGTCAGAAGGATCGCTGAAGCCACCAGTGTTTCTCACCAGCACGTTTGCTTTTGAGAATGCCGCGGCAGGAAAACGTCATTTTGAAGGTATTACGGGCAAGCGCCCAGGCGGTGCGGAAGGTCTGGTCTATTCGCGCTTCAACGGTCCTAATCAGGAAATTCTGGAAGACCGCTTAAGCGTCTGGGACGGAGCAGAGGATGCTCTCACCTTCTCTTCTGGCATGACGGCGATCTGCGTGCTCATGATGGCCTATGTCAGTCATGGTGATGTGATAGTACATTCAGGACCGCTCTATGCGGCGAGCGAGGGCTTTGTTTCCAAAGTGCTGTCTAAGTTTGGCGTCACTTATGTCGATTTTCCTGCAGGGGCCAACCGCGAGGAACTGGACGCGGTGCTAGAGCGCGCCAAGGATCAAGCGGCAAACCAAGGCGGCAAGGTTGCGATGATTTACCTCGAAAGCCCGGCAAACCCTACCAATGCGTTAGTCGATATCGAAGCCGTGCAGGCCGCTCGCGATGAAGTGCTTGGCGAAGGTGCAGCGGCCGACTGCCCAATCGCGATTGACAACACATTTCTCGGTCCGCTTTGGCAGCGCCCGTTGCAACACGGCGCGGACATCGTCGTTTACTCCCTGACCAAGTATGTCGGCGGACATTCAGATTTGGTCGCAGGTTCCATCGCCGGTGCGAAACGCTGGATGGATCCTGTGCGCGCTTTGCGAAACACTATGGGCGGGATTGTGGACCCGAACACCGCATGGATGCTG
>WTKI01000004.1 GCA_011524425.1 Altererythrobacter sp.
CCCAACAGCTTCTCGGATGGTATCGGCAGCGTCGAATATTCCATGTTGCGCGAAGATGAACGCGTACCATTGCGCAACAAAGTTCTCAAAGGGCTCTATCCGCCCGGATCAACTGTCAAACCGATGGTTTCCATGGCCTTTCTTAATGAAGGGCTTGCGCCGGACGAGACTGTCTATTGCGGCGGTGGTCTACGCGTTGGAAACCGCGTGTTCCGCTGCTGGAAGCGCGATGGCCACGGCACTGTCGACATGGCCAAAGGCATCTACCAAAGCTGCGATGTCTATTATTATTATTTCGCACAGAGGATCGGAATGGATCCGATTGCCGCAATGAACAGGCGCTGCGGCCTGGGCGAGGAATTCCCGCTTCCTGTCACCAGCCAGTTTTACGGCACGGTTCCTGATCCGGAATGGAAGCTCAAGAAATATGATCGCGAATGGCAGGCCTTTGACACTGTCAATGCGACCATTGGTCAAGGCTATATGCTGGCGAATCCATTGCAATTGGCGGTGAGCGCTGCGCGGCTTGCGACCGGCAGACATGTCATGCCTCGCTTGACTCTGGACACGCCTCCTAAAGGTTTTGACCAGGTCGATTTTTCCGATGAGCATGTCCAATATGTACGTCAGGCGATGAGCGACGTTGTGAACGGTCCGGGCACTGCGGGGCGCGGAAGGCTGCCCTTTGACGATATCAAGATGGCGGGCAAAACCGGGACTGCACAGGTTGTCTCGCTTAACAAATCCGACGGTAAGACTGGACCATGGAAATATCGCGACCATGGCCTTTTCACCTTCTTCGCGCCGTTCGACAATCCGCGCTATGCTGGGGCTGTTGTGATTGAACATGGCGGCGGTTCGGGCGCCGCCTATCCTATCGCACGCGATGTCGTCACGTTCCTGTTCGACCCTGCAAAAGGCATGGACGCTTTGCGGGCCCTTGAAAAGCAATGGGGCGGCACAGCGCAGGAACGGCTTGATCTGAAATATGCGGCCTATGCAGCAGAGCGCGGCCAGACTGTCACCCCGCCCCCGCGGCGTGATGAAGATATTTTCGATATGGTGGAAGCCGAAGCAAGGCTGGCAGCGACGCAAGCCGAAGAGATCGCCAATGATGTCGTTGCGCCGCGGCCAGAGGCAGTCCCTTCCGCAACCCCGCGCACGCAGGTCGTGCCAGACAATACCGTAGCTGCCGAGCAAACCGAACCGCTAGTACCGGCTGAACCTGCATTAGGCGCGGAAACTCCCGAGACAGCAAATGCGCCGA
Organism: Altererythrobacter sp.; assembly: GCA_011524425.1. GTDB lineage: Bacteria > Pseudomonadota > Alphaproteobacteria > Sphingomonadales > Sphingomonadaceae > Erythrobacter. Next base: position 1,268 of record WTKI01000004.1, read on the forward strand.
CTTCAGCGGCACAAGCGGCTGTAGAACAGGCTGCTAGCCCGCCTGCGGCAGATCCTGCTGTGCCTCCTTCACAGGAGGTCCCTCAGCCGTGAACAGCATCGTCCCAGCACCGATAGCACGTCAGCCTTGGCAGATGCTCCTTCCACTTTTTGCATTGATCGCATTCGGAGCGGCAGTGCTCTATTCCGCTGCCGGCGGCTCGATGCAGCCCTATGCATCATCGCATCTGATCCGCTTTTCAGTCTTCCTGGCAATGGCCAGCGTCATTGCAGTTATGCCGCGTGAATTCGTGAAATTCATGACCTATCCCGGCTATTTCGCTGTCTTGCTGATGCTGGTTGCTGTGGAAGCAATGGGCTTTGTCGGCGGCGGAAGCCAGCGCTGGCTTGATCTGGGCTTCATGCAATTGCAGCCGTCAGAACTCATGAAACCGGTAATCGTGCTCACACTTGCGCGTTTTTACGATGGTTTGCCTGTGGGCATGTTCAATTCCTGGCAAGCCATTGTGCCGGCAGGCGCGCTTATCGGCGTGCCGGTTCTGCTTGTACTGATGCAGCCGGACCTTGGAACATCGCTTGCGATCGTGTTCGGCGGGGTCGTAATCATGTTCCTTGCAGGCTTGCCCATGCGCTGGTTCGTATGGGGCGGTCTGGCTGCAGCTGTCGCTGCACCGCTCGCATTCTTTTTTGGTTTGCAGCCATACCAACAGCGCCGTGTGACAACGTTTCTCGATCCGGAAAGCGATCCACTAGGCGCAGGCTACCATATTACTCAGTCCAAAATCGCAATCGGATCAGGCGGCATAACCGGCAAAGGCTTCAATGAAGGGTCGCAAAGCCATCTCAACTACCTGCCAGAGCCGCACACAGACTTTGTGTTTGCTACCATGGCTGAGGAATGGGGCCTGATCGGCGGCGTATTTGTGATCGGAGTGTTTGCGATCATCATGAGCTGGGGCTGGAAAGTCGCGCGGGCCTCGCAAGACCGTTTTGCGCGACTGATCGCTGGCGGCATGGTGGCAACGATATTCTTTTATGTTGCAGTCAATCTGATGATGGTGATGGGCCTTGCTCCTGTGGTCGGCATACCCTTGCCGTTTATGAGCCATGGCGGATCTTCCATGATGACCAATATGATCTGCATTGGCGCTTTGCTTATGGTCAATCGCTGGAACCGCAACTCGCCTAAGGCAAGGTTTGGCTGATCACACCATGTCAGGGCATGCTGATTGCCCCTTTTCATTGCTGCAATCGTCGCTATATGCAGCGCCTCTCGCGAATCGGATGCCGCTTTCCTAGCGCCGGTTACGGGCTCCCAAGCGGTAAAACCAACCGGTTTAGCCCTGTGTGGACGCATAGCTCAGTTGGTAGAGCAGCTGACTCTTAATCAGCGGGTCCTAGGTTCGA
>WTKI01000248.1 GCA_011524425.1 Altererythrobacter sp.
GGGCAGCATCACGCGGGTGGCGAGCTCTGCATAGGGCAAGCCAGCCATGTCCGCGATCTGTGCCTCGCTGAAACGCGGCCACTCGGTTGGCAGGTACAGCCCGCCATCACTGGCAAGCCCGGCCAGCGTGACACCTTCAAAATCGAGCGCGGATGCGCTGCCTCTGGTCGAGATATATTCCATTACTTGGGGCGGTTAGACGCGGGCGGCCCCAAGGGCAAGAAAGAGACGCTTCATACGCGTCAATCCTCACCTTCCCGACGCCCAGCCAACTTGCTGCGCATCGCCAGGAAGTAAATCACCAGCGCCGTCAGCGCGAAGAAGAACCATTGTCCGGCATAGGCCAAATGGTTGTTGGGAAGATCGCGCGGGTCGGGCTTTGCGAGAGGCAGGAGACCGGCAAGCGGTGGGTCAGCGACAATCCGGCCATTTTGATCAACGACGCCTGTGATCATTTCAGCATCCCATTCAGGCGGATTGGGATTGCGTGACCAACCCAGTTTTACCTCGATGGGCTCCAGATTTGCGGCAACACAGTTGGCAATGATCGCCCAGCCCTTTGCGCCAGTTGCGCTGGTCCCAGCAGCGCTGCGAATGCCGCGATAGCTGCTGCAATCAAGCGAAACATTTCGGAACAGCAGATCGTCCTGCCAAGCGCCTTCAAGTTCAGAGGTAATGGCGACCGGAGAGCCCACACTCTCAATCCCTGCATACTTGGCTATCAACGCCGATTTTTCCTCAGCCCTGCCCAATTGCCAGACGCCGAGCCAGACCATGATCCCGGCCGCGATAAGGACGACAATGGTTGGGAGAATTGGGAGTTGGCGAAGCTGCATCACGATTCATCCGAACCTTCGACACTACGCTCATACCGCGCATAGAGGTTCACGATCTTGAACAGCCGCAAGCTGCCGATCACAACGCCAACTGTCAGCGGCGCCCATATGATCATTTGCAAGACCAATGACGGGCGGAACGTGCTGTCGATCCACCATGCGATGCCGATCAACGCCAGCGCGATCACCATCGTGAGCAGGCCGACAAAGCGCCCTCCCCCTTCAAGCTCGCTGAAATCCAGAGCACAGCTCGCGCAGCTATCCGCCACTCGCGCAGGTGCGGCGAAAACAGTGCGAGCGCCGCAAGCCGGGCACAAACCGAAAAGGGCTGCCTGAGTTACCCCCGGCAGCCCCTTTTGTGTGTCAGGACTTGCGCCCTTTTGCATTAGTGAACCGGCGCGCCCCAGCCGCCCCAGATATAGACAGCGATGAACAGGAACAGCCATACCACGTCAACAAAGTGCCAGTACCATGCTGCCGCTTCGAAGCCGAAGTGCTGGCGAGGCGTAAAATGGCCTTTGTAAGCGCGCGCGAGGCAGACGATCAGGAAGATCGTGCCAACCAGCACGTGGAAGCCGTGGAAGCCGGTCGCCATGTAAAAGGCAGAACTGTAAGTGTTCTGGCCGAAGACGAATGGCGCGATGGAATACTCATAAGCCTGGATCGCGGTGAACAGCGCGCCAAGAGCAATCGTTGCCCACAAGCCTTGCTTCAAGCCTTCGCGATCACCGTGGATCAGCGCATGGTGCGCCCATGTGACTGTCGTGCCCGAGCACAGCAAAATCAGCGTGTTCAAAAGCGGCAAGGAGAAAGCGTCGAGCACTTCCATGCCTTCTGGAACCAGTGTGCCACCTTCGGTTACGCCTTGGCTGATAAAGAGGCTCTCTGTCGCTTGTTCTGCAGTGCCAGCCGCGGTCACTTTGAGCACTTCCGGGAACAGAGCAAAATCGAAAAACGCCCAGAACCAGCCAACAAAGAACATCACTTCTGAAGCAATGAACAGGATCATGCCATAACGCATGTGCAGCTGAACAACCGGCGTGTGATCGCCGCCTTCTGCTTCACGCACGATATTGGCAAACCAGCTGAAGAACGTTGCGATCAAGCCCGCAATGCCGAGGCCCAGAATAATCGCCCACCCGGTCATTTCATGCATCATGAAGACCATGCCGGTGGTGAATGTCAGTGCTGACATAGACCCGATAAGCGGCCAGATATCCGGCTCAAGAATGTGGTAATCGTGGTTTTTCGTACCAGCCATCGTAAATCCCGTTTCCTAGTTGCGGCTGCCTTTAATATCCCTCGCAGCTGCGGTCCAGAGTGTATTCCCCGAAATCAGAGGTGTAATCAGCGCAATCTAGGAGCCTGGGTTTGGCTCCGCGTCTCGCGCTCTGTGAAATGTGTAACTCAAAGTGATTTGTTCGACCCCGTCCATCGCTTCATCTTCCAGTGCAGCCGGATCGATGAAATAGAGCACAGGCATATGCACTTCCTCGCCCGGTTGCAGGGTTTGCTGCGTAAAACAGAAGCACTGGATCTTGTTGAAATAGATCCCTGCTTGCTCAGGCTCGACATTGAATGTCGCAGTGCCAGTAATCGGGACGGAAGAATTGTTCTTCGCGACATAGGTCGTCAGATCGCGCACGCCGATCTGGATCGTATCCGTCGGCTGAGAGGGACGAAATTCCCAAGGAACGCCGCGCGCGAGCGATGCGTCAAACCGGATCGACATGGTCTTGCCTGCTGTATTCGCGCTGGCGAGTTGCTCTGCCGCGTTGGCCTCTGCCTCTGTTGCCTGCTGCTGTCGCGCTTCTGCCTGGGCTTGTTTGTGGAAC
>WTKI01000034.1 GCA_011524425.1 Altererythrobacter sp.
AAGCAAATCTGCTCGACCGCGCGAACCTTGAGCGGATCAAATATGACATGGTCTATGAACGGACCGGCTATGTGGCAGAATTGTGGGACGCTGTGGAAGCGCTTGATCCAGGGGATGACCGCGAGCTGGCTGAAGCGCGCGACATGATGCTGAGCTGGGACTTTACCGCTGACAATTCCGGGCCCGCTGACGCCCTTGCCTTGCTGATGATCCGCGACTTCATGTCGGCCGAGTATCAGAACAAGGGCTTCCCCGATGTGGCCGAGCACCTGCGTGAGAAGGCAGGGCATTTGCTGAAGCATTTCGGGCGGCTCGATCCACCCATGTCAGAACTTCTGCGACTTCGCCAAGGCGATGTGGATCTGCCTTTAGACGGAGGCTCTGACACCTTGCGCGCTTCAACGCTCTGGCGGGTTGATGATGATGGCCGGCTGAGCCTGGTCCACGGCGACAGCTTCATCCAATGGGTCGAATGGAACGAAGGCGAACGCGTTTTCTCGCGCTCTATCCAGCCTTTCGGTTCTGCAACCACGCGGCCTCACAGCCCACACTACACAGACCAGATGCAATTGTTTGTCGATCACAAGCTCAAGCCGGTCCATTTCTGGCGCGAAGATGTGCTAGCCAATGCAAAACGTCGATATGTGGTTGTGTCTAACTGACAGCCATGTAAATAGAGTTTCAAATCGCGACGCATTGGCTTTGCGATCCCAACTTTCGAGAGGAGAATTTGAATGTCAGTAGCCGGTACATACAACACGACTGTGAAAAGCCCGATGGGCGATCAGAGCGGCACCTTTACTGTCGTAGATGGCGGCGACGGGACCTTCACTGGCAACCTCGCAGGCGGTCTTGGCAGCATGGATGTGGAAGAAGGCAAGGTCGACGGCAACACTCTGACATGGAAAATGAACATGACTGTTCCCATGCCGATGACGCTGGAATGCGAAGCGACCATCGATGGCGATACGCTGACCGGAAACGTGAATGCGGGCGCATTCGGTGCAATGCCTTTGAGCGGTTCGCGCGCGTAACCAGCTCACGCTTTTACAGAAACACGAAAAGCCGCTGGGGTGCACGCCTCAGCGGCTTTTTTGTTTCCGTCGATGCCTTATGCGCCCGCTTCCATTGCACGGATGACCCCGCGGATTTCTGCAAGCCCTTTCATCCGGCCAATCGCTGAATAGCCCGGATTGGACGCTGTGTTCACATCACCCATCATCAGATGGCCGTGATCGGGACGAATGAAAATCTCGCGTTGGTTGGCTTGCTCGTTGGCAAGCAGGTTTTTGATCACCCGCACCATGTCAATGTCGCTGTCCAAATGGCTCGCTTCATAGAATGTGCGCGGTTCTGCGGGATCACGCGTCACACCGCGAAGATGCGCGAAATGGATCCGCTCGCGAAAATCGAGCGCCATTTGCGGCAAATCATTATCAGGACGGCTGCCATAGGTGCCAACGCAAAGCGTGATACCATTGCAAGCGCTGGGCGCCTTTTCAAACAGCTTGTCGAGATCATCCGCTGTGCAAATCACGCGCGGCAGGCCGAACATATCCCATGGCGGATCATCCGGGTGGATCGCCAAACGCACATCCAGTTCTTCTGCAACCGGTAACACCCGCTCCAGAAACGCGATCAGATTACCGCGCAGCATTTCGTGGTCGATGTCCGCATAACGGGCCAAAGCAGCGCGAAAATCTTCCAGCGAATACGCATCGGTCATCTTGCCGGGAAGCCCTGCGATTATCGTTTGCGTAAGCGCTTCGATCTCGTCTTCACCCATGCTGGCAAACACCGACCGCGCTCGCGCTATTTCTGCTTCGTTGTAATCGCGCTCAGCCTTGTCGCGGCAAAGAATGAAGAGATCAAAAGCAGCAAACCTGTCTTGATCAAAGCGCAGTGCAAACGCGCCATTCGGCAGCTGAAAGCGCAAATCGGTGCGCGTCCAATCAATCACCGGCATAAAGTTGTAGCAGATAGTTTTGATGCCCTCTGCCGCCAGATTGCGCATGCTTTTAATCCATGCATCGACATAGGCTTCATGCCCTTCAGCGCGCAGCTTGATGTCGTCATGCACAGGGATGCTTTCGACTACTGTCCAATGCAGCTGCGAGCCCGGCACATTGCCTGCCTCTATCAGCGTCTTGTGCTCGGCTATGCGCTCGCGCGGCCAAGCCTCGCCAATGGGAATGTCATGCAGCGCGCTGACAATATCGGTCGCGCCGGTCTGCCGGATTTCCTCCAGGCTGACAGGATCATTTGGACCAAACCAACGCCAGGATTCGCGCATTCAGCTCTCGCCTTTCTGTGGCCTCACAACATGCCCACCAGGCCCTGAAACGCCATATAGCCTGTGAACAGAGCAAACAGGAAGAGAGCACAAAGGCCGATATTGGTCGCGACTGAATGGCGATATTCACCCATGAGATCAGCTTTGTTGCCCAGGTAGATAATACAGGCAACCGTCACCGGCAAAAGCACTACATTGAATGCTTGCGAGAGGATCAGAACAAAGATTGGCCGCGCATCAAACAGCGGCACCACAAGCCCAAGCAGAGAAAGCAATCCGACAAACAAGCGGTATTTCCACAATGTCATATCACGCGGGACAGAGCGAAAATCGCACAGCAGCCAAGGGATCATCAGCAGATTGGGGAACTGCGATG
>WTKI01000049.1 GCA_011524425.1 Altererythrobacter sp.
TCAGGAACCAGCGCGTAAAGATCGTCCGCATCAAATTTAGGCGGGCGGGGATCCTTAAGCGCCACATCTTTGGCAGCGCCAGTATTTGCGCCGAGATGGCTGACAATATCGCGCACAATGGTGAGCGCGTGTTCGTCATTTTCTGCCAAGTGATCGACCACGCCCGATTTTCTAGCGTGAAGGTCTCCGCCGCCAAGGTCCTCAGCGCTGATTTCCTCGCCTGTTGCCGCTTTCACCAGCGGCGGTCCAGCAAGGAAGATCGTGCCCTGATTGCGCACAATCACAGTCTCGTCTGACATGGCAGGCACATAGGCCCCGCCAGCAGTGCAAGAACCCATCACGCAAGCGATCTGCGGAATACCCTGCGCGCTCATATTCGCTTGATTGAAGAAGATGCGCCCGAAATGCTCGCGGTCGGGAAAGACCTCTGCTTGATAAGGCAGGTTCGCGCCGCCTGAGTCCACCAGATAAATGCACGGCAGACGGTTCTCCATCGCGATCTCTTGCGCGCGAAGATGCTTCTTCACGGTCATAGGATAATAGGACCCACCTTTGACAGTCGGATCGTTGCACACGATCATCACCTGACGGCCTGAGACCCGGCCCACTCCGCAGATCATCGAAGCACCAGAGACATCGCCTTCATACATCCCATTGGCCGCCAATTGGCCGACTTCAAGGAAAGGCGAACCAGGATCGAGCAGACGCTCAACCCGCTCACGCGGCAGGAGCTTTCCACGCGCGACATGGCGCTCTCGGTGCCTTTCAGCCCCTCCTAGAGCGGCTTCTGCCACTTTAGCGCGCAGGTCCTGAGCCAGCGATCGGTTATGCGCAAACCGCGCCTTGGCATCCGGCGCTTCGCGGTCGAGTTTCGATGTAAGAACGGGTGCGGTCATGAGTCGAGACTACCCGGACTGACCATATCAATTGTCGAATCTTGCCAGCGCAATTGCTCAGTCAGCCCCTCACAGATTTGCTGCATCGCTTCATCCTCATCTAGTGAGTAGGTGGTTGCATAAGCTTTAGCACCGTGACGAGCGACATCAGCAATAAAGCGCCCGAAGTCGAATGGCCTCTCCAGCTGAAATGCAGCGATGCTCACTTCGGGATAGCCGTTCTCACCGATGCGAGCCTCAATCAAATTCGTGGACGTTTTCTCTTCGCTCATCCCGCTGCCCCAATAAGCTCGCGCCCGATCAACATCCGGCGGATCTCGTTCGTCCCAGCACCAATATCCAGCAGTTTCGCATCGCGCATATAGCGCTCCACCGGCCAATCGAGCGTATAGCCCGCACCGCCCAGCGCCTGCACGCTTTCCGCTGCGACCTTGAACGCGTTCTCGCTTGCCAAAAGGATGACGCCCGCCGCATCGAAACGCGTTGTCTGATCCGCATCGCATGCTTTTGCCACCGCATAAGTGTAAGCGCGGGCTGATTGTAGGGCGACATACATGTCTGCAACCTTGGCCTGCATCAGCTGGAAGCTGCCAATAGGTTTGCCGAACTGCTTGCGTTCGCGAAGATAGGGAATGACCACGTCGAGGCAGGCCTGCATGATACCCAGCTGCAACCCGGCGAGCACCACGCGCTCGTAATCCAGCCCGCTCATCAGCACTCCGACGCCGCCATTTACAGGTCCCATGACGCGATCTTCGGGAATGTGGCAATCCTCAAACACAAGCTCAGCCGTAGGGCTTCCGCGCATACCCACTTTCTCGATTTTCTGCCCGATGGAGAAGCCTTCGTCATCTTTCTCGATCAGAAAAGCGGTAATCCCGCGCGAACCAGCACTGCCATCCGTTTTCGCATAGACCACCAGTGTATCAGCATAGGTCGCATTGGTGATCCAGAACTTCGTGCCATTCAAAACATAGCCGCCTTGAACCGCATCGGCTTTCAGTTTCATCGAGACAACGTCGGAACCTGCCGACGCTTCAGACATAGCAAGCGATCCGACATGCTCGCCTGAAATCAGACCTGGTAGATACTTTGCTTTCTGCTCGTCATTGCCCCAGCGGCGGATCTGATTGATGCACAGATTGGAGTGAGCGCCATAGGAAAGCCCGAGCGAGGCGCTCGCACGGCTGACTTCTTCGACTGCAATGACGTGGTCGAGATAGCCGAGCCCAAGCCCGCCATCATCTTCATCGACAGTGATCCCGTGCAAGCCAAGCTCGCCCATCTGCTGCCACAGTTCATCGCGGGGGAAATAGTCCTCGCGGTCAATCCGGTCGGCAATCGGCATAATCTGCTCATCGGCAAAGCGGCCTACGCTTTCCCGGATCATCTGCGCACTTTCACTTAGCTGAAAGTCAAAATCAGGCGTTGCACGCATAATCGTATCTTCTCCTCAATCCGCCCATATCAGTGTGGAGACGAGGCGCAAACCGTCCCCGCGCTTCGAAACTGATTTAAGCAAAGGTCCTGATGCACAATTGAGCCACACGGCGAAACGTGTATGGGCAGGGGCCAGAGCGATACGATGAAAGCTGAAGCCCATTCTCCATGGCCGCAAGGCAAAGCACCTGACGCTGCATATTGCAGTGAGAACGACCGTCTGAGTGTTATTGCAAGCTTCGGCTTGGAGGGTTTTTCCGCAGATCAAGAGCTCGAGGACATAACGCGCTTCGCTGCGCAGCTTTGCGGCACCGGCATGGCTACCGTCAGC
>WTKI01000265.1 GCA_011524425.1 Altererythrobacter sp.
GTATAAGAGACAGGCAACATGTTGTCTGGCTGCTTGTAGGTATTCCGGTGATGTTTGCAGTGTCCACGCTAAGCCGGGACAATGCGCGGCGGCTGGGAATCCTGCTTGCAGCTGCAATGCTGGTGATGCTGTGCCTTGTGCCGCTGATCGGTTTTGAGCGCAATGGCGCGGTGCGCTGGATCAATCTGGGGTTTTCATTCCAGCCATCGGAATTCCTGAAGCCCGCTTTTGCCATTGCGCTGGCGTGGATTTTGTCCTGGCGATTACGCGATCCCGGTCTGCCGGTTCTTGGCGCTGTGACAGGCTTGATGGGAATTGTTGCTGTGCTCCTCATGCTGCAGCCGAATCTTGGCGATACCCTGCTGTTTGGCGGGGTGTGGTTTGTGCTGGTCCTGCTTTCGGGCATTTCCGTGCAGCGGCTTAGCCTGTTGATGGGCGCAGGTGTGGCTGGCCTGACGCTGGCCTATTTTTTCTATGACAATGCGCGCTATCGCATCGACAGTTTTCTGGGCGGCGGAACAGCGTTTGACCAGGTTGATTTGGCTCAACGCACTTTGTTGTCTGGTGGATGGACCGGCAATGGGTTGTGGCTGGGTACGCGCAAGATGAGCCTGCCGGAAGCGCATACCGATTACATTTTTTCAGTCATCGGCGAAGAGTTCGGCTTGATCGTGTGCGCTCTTATCGTGCTCTTATATCTTGCGATTTTGCTTCGTGTGCTGATCCGAATGGTCGACGAGGAAAATCTGTTCGTTCTGCTGGCCAGCGCAGGTCTGGTCACGCAGATCGGAGGGCAAGCCTTCATCAACATTCTGGTCAATCTGCAGCTCTTCCCGTCGAAGGGTATGACGCTGCCTTTGATTAGCTATGGCGGTTCATCCACCATTGTAGTTTGCCTGACTATAGGACTGCTGCTCGCGATCACTCGGCGCAATCCCTATTTGAAGAGGGAGACGCCGGGACTGCGAACTTTACTTGGGCCCAAGGAGAATACGGCATGACTGCACCGGTACAGACCGGCGCGAGCCGACATTATGTATTAGCTGCCGGTGGTACTGGCGGGCACATGATACCCGCTTTCGCTCTGGCTGCCGAGCTGACTGCGCGCGGACACCATATCGCGCTCATCACGGATCAGCGCGGCGCACAATTGCCGGGCAAGCCGGAATTTCTGCCAGCGCACGTTCTGCCTGCTGGCCGCTTTGGCAAAAATCCATTGCGCTGGATTGGCGGAACGCGTGCTGTCCTGGAAGGGCGGCGGATGGCGTTGCGGTTGTTCGAAGCGTTTGAGCCTAGCGCTGTGATCGGCTTCGGCGGCTATCCCGCGCTGCCTACCATGCTGGCGTCTACTTCTGCAGATATTCCTACAATCGTGCATGAGCAAAACGCAGTACTGGGGCGTGTCAATCGCCTGATGGCAGGGCGCGTTGATGCGATTGCGACGAGCTATCCCGATGTCGCACGGATGAAGGAAAAGCATCTGGTCAAGTCGCATTTGGTGGGTAATCCCGTGCGCGAGGAAGTGCTGGCTTTGCGCAAGGAAGAATTTCCTGCGTTCACAGAAGATGGCATCTTGCGGGTGCTGATTACCGGCGGCAGCCAAGGCGCAAGTGTTCTTTCGCATGTAGTGCCTGACGGGTTGGCGATGCTCCAGCCTGCGCTGCGCCAACGTTTGCAAGTGACGCAGCAATGCCGGCCTGAAGATCTTGATGCTGTGCGCGAGCGCTATCGCAATCATGACATTCCGGCAGAGCTCGGCACGTATTTTGAAGACATGGAAGTGCGCCTAGCCGACTGCCATCTGTTTATCGGCCGTGCTGGGGCATCCACGATCGCAGAGCTGACCGCTGTCGGGCGGCCCGCCATCCTTATCCCTCTGCCGATTGCAACGGATGACCATCAGGCGGCAAACACGCGCGAGATCGCGGAAGCGGGCGGCGCCCGGATGATCCGGCAGGATCGCTTTACGCCAAAGGAACTTGCGAAACAGATTCAGGCTTTGGCGCAGAATCCTAAGAGTCTCGGCAATGCGGCCCACGCTGCTTGGAATTGTGGCAGACCGGATGCCGCCAAAGAGCTCGCTGACTTGGTCGAGAGCTTTGGCGGAATTGATATGATGGATGTGATCAAAGTTGGCGGCACAGAAACCGCACGCGCCAGCTCTCAAACCCAGACTAGCGTTGGAAAATCCATGCTGCGCGAACTTAAGGACCGCGTTGGCGAGGAGTATCCTGGGTGAAAGGCGTCGCAACCGACATTGGCACGGTTCATTTCGTCGGGATCGGCGGGATCGGCATGTCGGGCATCGCAGAAGTGATGCATAACCTTGGCTATGCGGTCCAAGGCAGCGACCTTGCCGAAGGACCTAGCGTCGAGCGACTGCGCGCGCGCGGGATCACTGTGCATATCGGGCACGAGCGCGAGAATGTTGACGGCGTCGCTGTTGTGGTGACTTCGACTGCCGTGAAACGCACAAATCCTGAAGTTGCTTTCGCCCTTGAGAACCGCATCCCCGTGGTACGCCGCGCGGAAATGCTCGCAGAGCTTATGCGCTTGAAGTCAACTGTTGCAGTGGCTGGCACCCATGGCAAGACGACCACCACCAGCATGATTGCAGCCTTGCTTGATCGCGGCGAAGTTGACCCGACT
>WTKI01000079.1:0-1667 GCA_011524425.1 Altererythrobacter sp.
GCTCAAAATCATGTCGAAGGAATTGTCTTCAAACCCATTATCTTCTGCAAGAGCTTGTTTGAAATGCACTTCCTTGCCGTGCTCTGCACGCGCGTGGGCATAGCGGATCATCGGCTTGCCAACGTCCAGCCCCCAAACCTCTGCATCTGGGTAGAGATCCTTCAGAACTGTCGTTGCCTGACCCACTGAACAACCAATGTCGAGAATTCGCTCGATCCTGCCGTCTTCTGGCTTGGTTGTTCTGTTCGCAAGCTCAATATGGACCTCGTCTTGGTCGTTAAAGCCTTCGTAGAAAACTTTCGTCCCATAGTGATAGACGATGCCACCCATCGGATCATCCGTGTAGCCGCCGGGCTGACAGTGAATTTCGCAACGGGTGTAATCCGGCTCAACGAAGTTGGGATCAATGTGGATGCGCTCAGGCACTTTTGCCTCAGCCTCATCCATATAGGCCATCACTTCGTCAATGTCGCGATAGAAACTTTCGCGGGTCCGCCGCCACATCATTTCCTGCTGGGAGCGCACAAAGCGCTGGAAAGTCGGCGTAACCGGATTCTTTCCGAAGACCTTCTTGATCTCGCCGAGTGGGACCCCTTCCCCGTCTTTCGGAGCCGCAACCTCGCCGTTCTCAATCGATTTCGCGAGCGCTATTTCGCCATGCTCGGCAACCTTCGGAAACATCTCCTGAATCGCCAATTTGCGAAAGCTCGTCACAAATTCGAGATAGCTCTCATCTTCGAGTTTTTTCGGGCGCGGCAAAACGCCAATATTTCCGCGGCTCATTTCTGCTCTCCTGAAGGAATACCAACGCCAGCTACCGGACGTCGGACAAAGTTACCAAATACGCGCTGGACCATAGCAGCGCGCTGTTCCGCTCGTGCAGCGATTTCAGCATCATCAGGCACATGCTGCTCAATTTCCTCCGCAGCATTGATGCCGTGCTTCTCGAGGACTTTTTCCAAGACCAGCAGACGGTCCTGGAAAGTCCATGTGGCGGCTGACAGCTCGAGAAGTGCATCGAGGATATTATCGATCACGACATTCTCGAAATAGGTTCGGCCAGGGCCGCCGATCTCGTTGCCTAGATCGGCAGGGACTTCGTTTATCTTCGACTGCTCATTCATCTGATCGCTCAATCTTTTATCCGATTTTCGGCTCATTTACACGTAAAATCCAATTACCAGACTGACGCTTTGTTCCGCGCCTGATCCAATCGCAATATCCGCTGATTGGATAATGCGGAGCGAGGCACGGAAGTCTGGGAATCGACTGCGTAATGCAAGGGTCGCTATGCACGAGACGAATTCCTACCGCGAGGTCCATGAATATTCACTGCGTGAACCGCACAAGTTCTGGGCTGCCCAGGCCGAAAAACTCGTTTGGGCTAAACCCTGGGATGAAGTTCTGAGTGATGGGGAAGGATCAATTCCCCGCTGGTTTACCGGCGGCTTGATCAATGCTTGCTACAATTGTGTCGATCGGCATGTAGAGGCGGGATATGGCGACGAAGTCGCTCTCATCTATGAGAGCCCAGTCACGGATACCTCACGAACCCTCACCTTCGCGCAAATACAACAAGCCACAGCGCGTCTTGGCGGGGCATTGAGCAATCTTGGTGTCGCTCGAGGTGACCGCGTGCTCATCTACATGCCAAACTCGCCGGAAGC
>WTKI01000079.1:1767-14002 GCA_011524425.1 Altererythrobacter sp.
TTGGTGTCGCTCGAGGTGACCGCGTGCTCATCTACATGCCAAACTCGCCGGAAGCTGTGATAGCCATGCTCGCATGTGCGCGGATTGGAGCTATCCATTCAGTCGTATTCGGCGGTTTTGCAGCACCTGAATTGGCGAGCCGCATCGATGATGCGCAACCAAAATTAGTGCTGGCTGCCAGCTGCGGAATTGAAGGCGCAAACGTCTTGCCTTACCAGCCAATTTTACAAGACGCGTTCGAGATCGCTCATCACGCGCCGTCCCATACAATTTACTGGCAGCGTGAACAGCATCCAGCCGATCTGTCCGCTACCAATGACCATGATTGGGATCAGGCCATGGAAAGCTCTAAACCGGCAGATTGCGTGCCAGTTGCAGCAACCGATCCACTTTACATCCTCTATACTTCAGGGACGACAGGCCAGCCAAAAGGCATTGTCCGGGACACTGGCGGTCATCTCGTAACACTCCATTGGAGCATGAGCGGGATATATAACTGCCCTCCTGGCGAAGCCTTCTGGGCAGCAAGTGATGTAGGATGGGTCGTGGGCCACAGCTACATTTGCTACGCGCCTTTGCTCCACCGCAATCCAAGCGTGATCTTCGAAGGCAAGCCTGTCGGCACACCGGATGCAGGTATCTTTTGGAGCATTATGGCCAAACATAAGGTGCGCAGTTTCTTCACTGCCCCCACTGCAATCAGAGCGATCAAGCAGGTCGATCCTGACGGCGAGCTGGCCAAGATTGCTGACCTCTCCAATTTGCAAGCGGTATATCTTGCAGGCGAACGCACTGATCCAGATACGCTGACTTGGACACAGCATCTATTGAAGGTCCCTGTGGTTGACCACTGGTGGCAAACAGAGACTGGTAGCGCGATCACGGCCAACCCAATCGGCATAGAGGAATTTCCGACAAAGGCCGGCTCATCAACTATGCCAATGCCAGGCTGGGACCTTGCCTGTGTTGACGAGGAAGGTGAACCTGTCCCGGCTGGAGAAAGCGGGGCAATTGTTGCGAGGCTCCCCCTTCCCCCTGGTTTCGCTCCAACTCTATGGAATGCACCAGACCGCTACCAGGAGGCCTATCTTTCCCGCTACCCGGGAAACTATTTGACCGGCGATAGCGGGTTTATCGATGCGGATGGATATCTCAGCGTAATGGCTCGTATTGACGACGTTATTAATGTCGCAGGGCATCGTCTGAGTTCTTCGGCTATGGAAGAAGTGCTTGCGAGCCATCCCGCGGTGGCTGAATGCGCAGTGATCGGTAAGGCTGACGCTCTTAAAGGACAAATCCCGGTCGGCTTTGTCGTGCTGAAAGCTGGGGTCAGTTCATCAATTGAGGAATTGTCTGCTGAGCTTATTGGCGCCGTGCGCGCCCAAATCGGCCCCGTTGCAGCTTTCAAGCAGGTCCATGTGCTCACTAAACTGCCTAAAACGCGGTCTGGAAAAATTCTTCGAAAAACCATCAGGGAAATTGCGGACGGAGAACCTCCTAAAGTTCCGCCAACGATCGAAGACATTACTGTCTTGGAGCAAGTCAAAGAGATCTTCGCATGAGCCGCTCGTCCAATCCGTCCGGTGGCTCACAATTGCGTGAGCTTTTGGCGACAAACGATATCGTTGCTGCGCCTGGTATTTATGACCACATGAGCCTTCTGTTGGCGGAAGCAGCCGGCCATAAGGCGCTGTATGCGTCAGGGTATTGGGGTTCCGCATCGGCATTAGGCGAAGCTGATGTCGGAATCGCCGGGATGAGCGATTTTGTAAGCATCTTTGGCCGTTTCGCAGCTCGTGCAAAAGTGCCGGTTATTGCCGACGCGGACACCGGCTTTGGCAGCTTGACCAATCTGCGCCGGGCCGTTCAGCTATATTCTCAAGCTGGGATTGCCGCGATGCAGCTAGAAGACCAGCCGTTCCCCAAAATTTGCGGCCATGTCGGGAGAGCAACCTCGGTCCCCTTTGAACAAATGGTCAAACGCGTGGCTGTCGCTGTTGAAGCACGCGAAGACGATGATCTGATGGTGATTGCCCGCACAGACTCCCGGCGCAGTGAAGGATTAGAGGCGGCGATAGATCGACTGCGCGCCTACTCAAACGCTGGCGCAGATATCCTTTTTCTAGAGGCTCCAGAAACAGCAGAAGAGATTGCGACTGCGGCGAGCGCTTTGGATAAGCCGCTTATGATCAATGCTGCACATGGGGGCGCAACACCGGTTTTGTCTCCGTCAGAATATGCCATGCTTGGCGTAAAGCTGGTGATCTATCCCGCCGGTGCTCCTCTGTCTGCCTTGCAGGGAGCTGCAAATTTCTACGCTGCGCTTGCCAATGACGATGCGATTCAATCACAAGACAGAATGTTCAAATTCAGCGACATATCGCAGCTTCTAGGCATGGACGAGATCGTTGCGTTTCAGGATCGCCACGGAGACGCGTGATGCCTCGTCGAATTCAAGCTGCGGTATGTGAAGGTGGCGGTGCTCCACCAAAAATCGAAACGCTTAACCTGGATGATCCTGCTCCTGATGAAGTGGTCATCAAGATTGAAGCGGCAGGAATCTGTCATACAGATCTAGGCATTGCACAATGGAGCGAAAGCCCGCGGGTCTTTGGTCATGAAGGTGCCGGCATTATCGTTGAAGTCGGAACAGCCGTTAAAGCGTTCAAGAAAGGCGACCGCGTAGTTGCGACTTTCGGATTTTGCGGAGATTGCCCCAATTGCGGAGACGGCAGGCCAGCATATTGTTTTGACGGCATCGCGCTGAACATTGAAGGGATGCGCGCAGCAGGCCGCCCTTCCCTCACACGCCAAGATGGAAGTCCGGTTGGCGGATCATTCTTCCAGCAAAGCTCGTTCGCAACACACGCAATCGTGACGGAGCGCAACATTGTGCGTATCCCTGATGCGCTGGATATGGTCAGCGCCGCGCCGCTGGGCTGTGGAATCCAGACCGGGGCTGGAGCCGTGTTTAACCAGATCGGGGCGAAACCTGACCGGCCCTTGTTGGTCGTGGGCATTGGGGCAGTTGGATGCGCTGCAATTATGGCGGGCAAAATCATTGGCTGTAATGAAATCATTGCAGTCGAGCTCCGCCCTGAGCGGCGCGAGTTGGCGTTAGAGCTGGGGGCAACCCATGTGCTGGACGGCGCGGATGCGGATTGGTCTGAGAAAGTCCGCATACTCACGCAAGGCGGCGTAACAGCTGCTCTTGACACAGCAGGAACGCAGAGAACCTTCGAAGCGTGCCTTGCGGCATTGCATAGCGGTGGCTCTTTGGGTGTCCTTACAATTCCTGGCGAGTTTGAAGCATCCATACCTCATCCTGGCGGGATCGACTTCATGACGAAAACCATTGTCGGGATCATCGAAGGCGACGCCGTCCCGGCGGAGTTCCTTCCATTGCTGATTTCCTATTTTGCCAGCGGGGATTTGCCAGTCGACCGCCTGATCAAAACCTATCCCTTTGAGAAGATCGCAGACGCTATGGACGATGCTGCCAAAGGCAAAGTCATCAAACCCGTGCTAACTTTCGAGGATGCTATTTCATGAGCGATATTCGCGTCGTTAGAGCTGAAACAGTCGATACCATTGCCGACATTCCAGTGGTTGTGATTGGCGGGGGCGGGACAGGCCTGTGCGCCGCGCTGGCAGTGCGCGACGCAGATGTCGACGTGCTTGTGATAGAGCGTGACAGTCAGACGATGGGCACCACCGCAATGTCAACCGGGCTCATACCCGGCACAGGCAGTGCGATACAGCGCGCCAAGGGTATTGATGACACTGCAGAGCTGTTCGCATCGGACATTGCGAATAAAGCGAAGGGCGCTGTGGACAAAGGGCTTGTCGCACACCTCGCAGCGCAATCCGGCCAGACCATCGACTGGCTGGCTGATCAACACGGGCTCGATCTCAGCTTGGTTGAAGGTTTTACCTATCCCGGCCATTCCGCCTTACGCATGCATGGCATGCCGAGCCGGTCCGGCAGTGAGTTAATGGGAGCGCTGGCCAGCGCTTGCGAAGACGCCGGGGTCGATATCCTTACGGACAGTCTTGTTGATACGCTTTACGTAAATGAAGCAGGCAAAGTGATAGCAGTGGCGGCAACGCGGCCAGATGGCGAGAGCGATATCATTGGTTGCGGCGCGCTGATCCTTGCCTGTTGCGGTTTTGCCGGGAACCAGGCCATGGTCAACGAGCTGATCCCTGAGCTTGAGCATGCGACTTTCCATGGTCACCCCGGAAATAAAGGCCATGCGATTGCCTGGGGACGCGAGTTGGGCGCAGCACTCGCTGATTTGTCCGCCTATCAGGGCCATGCTGGTCTTGCTGCAGGCTATGGAATCCCGATCCTTTGGCCGTTGATCACTGAGGGCGGGATCCAAGTGAACCGGCAGGGGCAGCGCTTCTCAAACGAAGCAGCGGGATATTCTGAACAGGCAGTGGAAGTCCTCCGACAAGAAGGACATGTCGCTTGGAGCATCTTCGATGAAGCCCGGCATCAGATCATGACGCAGTTCGATGATTACCAGCAGGCTATGTCAGCAGGGTGCCTGCATTCGGCGAGCAATCTGAGCGAACTGGCTCAGAAAATTGGCGTTGATGGCGAAGGCTTGGCAGCAAGCGTTGCGGAAACCCATGCCCTTATTGAGAACGAAGAGCGCGACCGATTTGGGCGTAGCTTTGCTGGCAAGTCTCCCCTCTCAGCGCCATTTTAT
Organism: Altererythrobacter sp.; assembly: GCA_011524425.1. Lineage (GTDB taxonomy): Bacteria > Pseudomonadota > Alphaproteobacteria > Sphingomonadales > Sphingomonadaceae > Erythrobacter. Next base: position 6,486 of record WTKI01000079.1, read on the forward strand.
GCTGTGAAAGTCACGGGTGCCTTGTTCCATACCCAAGGCGGTCTGGAAGTAGATGAAAATGCGAGAGTTTTACGAGCGGACAGAAGTCCAATGCCCAATCTCTATGCAGGTGGAGGAGCAGCAAGAGGCATCTCAGGCCCCGGCGCGGATGGATATATGGCAGGAAACGGTCTGCTGACAGCCACCACGCTAGGTCGTTTGGCAGGACAACATGCGGCAAGCTGTGTTGTGACTGCTTGACTGCAAATCGAATGCTTCAGGCTGCCTGCGATTTTGCCTCACGAAGGGCTTCGCCGATTGCAGCGGCAGTTTGGCACATTGGTTCGAGATATTTGGCAACCGCCTCTTCACCGTTCATAGCGGAAGCGAAAAAGATCAAAGCAAGCGAGCCAATCAAACCTTCGTTTCCGTCAAACAATGGCACCGCGATCGAAGAAGTCTTGCCGGGATCAGAATTGTAGACATTGCGAATTTGCAACGCATAACCGTCTTTCCTGATCTTGGAGAGCATATAATCGTCGCCCATAAGGACCAGCCCCATATGGGAGCTTTCCGTCTCGATCGCGCGAAGTCCTTCGTTAATTGCCTCTCGCTCTTCTTCATCACAGAATGCCAAATGAACCTTGCCGGTCGCGCATTCAGCAATCGGCAGAGTGTAACCCGGAAAGTAATGAGAGAACGTCAGCGACGTCATCTTGTGAGTAGAATCGCGCACCATCATCCGCGTTCCAACACGTGTCGCGACGGAAACCGGCCATCCCACTGCTTGACACAAATCCTCAATATGCGCGCGCGCGGCAGAAACCAGCATGTCTTCCGCTTGATAACCGGTCGATAATGTTTGGACGAGCGATGTCACGCGGTACCGCTTACGGTGTGGTTCTTTCTCGACCAGGCCTTCATGGAGTAACGTCTGGATAATTCGGCAAGCGGTTGGGTAAGGAATTTCGGCGGCACGCGCTATGCCCATCATCGAAATTGGGCCGTCTCTATTTACTGCAGAAAGAACTGCTAAGCCTCGGCTTATCGCCCTGATTGGTACCCCGCGTTCCATTTTGCGCCCTAGTCTTGCATTTTTTGGCTCTCAGATGCTCGTGAGCCATCCATGAATAGATTACAATAGCATATGTCCAGCGAAACTGACACTCAAGGCTATTAAATGCCCCGAATTCCTTCAACGAAAGCAAAATTCTTCTCTGATTTCAGAAGATTGCTCGCCAATCTTTGGAACATTCGGAATTCGACCGGGATTCGCGTCATTACAGATCGCGGCGGGCGCAATCACGTGCACCTCGCCCGCATCGGTATCAACAGATAGGCGGCGCAAGTGAGGGTGTTCCGCCAAATCCGGAATACCATTCAACCGTCCATACGCGATTCCGCTCTGCTCAAGCAGCGCCATCGCGCCATCCAAAGGTAAGGATCCAAAGCGCTCGGATACTCGCTCTTCAAGCTCTTTGCGATTCTCGAGCCGTTCCATGTTCGTCTTGAAAAGCGGATCGTCAGCCAGCGCAATGTCGCCCATCACGTGCTCACAAAAGGCGCGCCATTCCCGCTGGTTTTGTACGGAGAAAATAACCTTCTTCTGGTCGCTTGTTGCGAACGCGCCGTAAGGAGCAATCGAGGGATGGTTGACCCCACTTCGCTGGTTTTCATATCCCCCATAGGTGTATTGCAGGAACGGTACATTCATCCAGTCAGCAAGTGCATCAAATAATGACACTTGAATCCGGCGTCCCTTACCTTCGCGCTCCCGCTTGAAAAGCGCTTGGAGGATCGCCGAGTGAGCAGTCATCCCAGCAGCGATATCGCACACAGAAACACCGACTCTTGCTGGACCATCGGCCGTTCCGGTTATCGCGCAAAGACCTGCTTCACCCTGCACTATGAGGTCATACGCTTTGAGCTGTGAGTAAGGCCCCTCCTCTCCGAAGCCTGAAATAGAGCACGCAATCAGCGCTGGATGTTGAGCGCATAAGTCATCGAGGTTGATCGCAAACTTCTGCAATGTTCCCGGCTTCAAGTTTTCAATAAATACGTCCGCCTTTGAGATCATTCGCTTAAGCAAATCGACATCGTCTTTTTCCCTCAAATCAAGACACAGCGATTCCTTGCCGCGATTGAGCCAGACAAAATAGGCACTCTGCCCTTCAACGAGAGTGTCATAATTTCGCGCAAAGTCGCCTTCAGGCCGCTCAACCTTGATAACCCTTGCGCCTGCGTCCGCCAGCCGAGAACTGGCATAGGGCGCCGCCACAGCCTGCTCTAGAGAAACGACAAGAATGCCATTGAGGTCGTTTTGCATCCGTTCGCTCCTAGATTAGTCTTGGGCCATTCGCGCACGAATGGTTGCGAGGGTTCGCTCTTGCTCGTTACCCACGATAGTGATGCCTTCGTTCACGCCCATTCCCGGTTTCGCAAGCATCATAGTGGCCCGAGAAGCGAGAGCGACATGAACGCAGGCTCGGGCCGATTCATCAGTCTCTGCACTGCTTCCTCCGCTATATGCGCCGATCCCGGCCTTCTTCGCTCTTACGATCGCACGCGCAGTATCAAGCAGATTTCCGACATCAGGGGTTTTCACCTGAATCACATGGGCAGCCCTCGCTTCTATGAAAGCTTCTATGTCCTCAAGCGTATTGCAATGCTCGTCGGCCACAACTTGCGCATTGTCGGTGAGCGCATCGACATGTTCTACAATCGCTGCATAGTTTTCAATCTGCGCAGCCCGGTTTCCATAGTCCGCTGGGCATTCAATATTGAGCCTGTATTGCGGTACACGCTCCGCAACCTGCGCAATAAACTCTGCGATCTGTTTGGGCTGCATCGAGACTCCAAGGCCCATCCAACCATAAACATCAAAGTGTAGCACAGGGCGGTAGTCATCCCTGCCCAGCTCTTCGATCCTTTGCGCAACCCATGCCACATAGTCGCTGAAAGTTTCGCCATCACGGCCAAATTTCTCCGCTGAATTAATCAAGCCATGCGGCAGAACATCGACTTCTTTCAAAATCATGGTGTCGACATTGTTGCGGCGGTCATCCCCGCTTTGAGCAAAAATGGGAACTGGCTGGGATGGAGGAACAAGACCGAGCCATTTTGACAATAACTCGGCAAGTGTGATCCGGTGCACGTAAGCAGCGGCCTTTAGCAAAGCCTGACTGACCCCGTATTCTACTGCAAGTGGGAGACGCTTACCTTCATGGCCGGAAAGTATGTCATCGCAAATCTGAACTCCGGAATTTGCATCTATCCCGAGCAATCGGGGCGCAATCACATCGCGGCAAAATTTTTCAATTTCATCTTGCTGAAAGAGAGCATCACGCCCGGCCGCCCCGGAATATTGGACGCTCACCATGTCACCCCAAACCGTTGCCCCATCTTCGAGCAGCAGGCCTATCGACAATGCTTTTGAAGGCTGGCGGACAGATGTGAATCCTGCGGTTAGGGGCGCACCAAGATAGGCCATACCTTCTTGCTCGCGGCCATCACGGATCGCGGCCTGGTCGTCGTAAAAGAACGCACCATTTGCGGGCGCAAAAAGAACATCCTTAATCTGCAAGAATCGCCTCCACACGGTTCATCACATCTCACCGACCCGCTGCCTTGCTGTTGGTCATTTGAGCATAGCAAGGTGGTGGCTTATCCGACTGCCGGATATATAAAAGCGATCAATCGGCCTGTGCCAAACGCTTGACCAATGGGCCCAGCACATCCTGGATCAGCTTGCTCCGTTCCGCTTCCCTAGCCTGAGCTGTTGCTAAATCGGGCATATGAGAATTCAATATGTCGATCGAAATAGAACCCTCATCCACAAGCAAAGTTTCAAGGCTCGCTAGGCGATCACGAGTAACTGACAGCTCCATAGTAACCGTCACCAATGCACGCAGCAGATGATCCTTCACTGGGTCGTCAAAGAACGTAGTCTCTCTGTTGCCGGGACGGGGCCCTGACGGAAATTCGCTGTCAGCGTCAGTTTCCGAAATATTGCCACTCATGACGGCTTCCTGCCGCCAAAGAAGTGGTAGATGGCCGGGCCTTGTCCTTCATAGGTCGCAAAGGCGCTGTCGGGGGCGAAACCCGCCTTTATCGCTTCTTCCTTCATGTCCAAATCTGCGAAACCACTCCAGAATGGCTCTCCATTGTGCCGGACCTGCCAATTATTGGTCACCTGTTTAACGAGCGGCATGCGATCGGGCTGATAAGGCACGTCCAGATGAAGCACGAGGCCTCCGGGCCGAATTAAACGCCAACACTCGCGCATGATGTCATGGACCTGCGCTTTGGTAGTCTCATGGAACATGATGATTGAGACAATCAGATCAAAGCTCTCATCGTCAAATGCCGTTGCACCTGCATCCATTTCCGCAAAATCGATCGCCATTCCCTCGCTTTCTGCAAGCCCGTGCGCGAAACGGATGAAAGGACGTGCAACATCGATGCCGGTCACATTGGCATCGGGAAATGCCCGCTTGTATGCAAGTGTCTGCTCACCCGTACCGCAACCCATATCGAGCACTGACCGGGGCTCTAGGTCGGGCGCATATTTGCGTGCAATCGCCGCAACGAACTGGCCAATGGCATCAGCGGAAGGTTTCGCGCCCATCCCCATACCTTTGGCATTCCTGTATAGGTCGACTGTGCCTGAATAGTTGAGCGCTGCTTCGATATCGTCAGAGCGCTTTTCTCGCCAATATCCGCCCGGCTGGCGATGTATCTCAGTTGTCGCAACGGGGGCCTTCACGCACAATTTGTCGCTGAGAGATACCGAGCCCTTGCAATCGGGCGATTGAGAAAGAGCGCGATAGCTTTCGACCTGGTCTTCGATAGTTCTATCTGTTGTGGTTTGCACCGCGTCCCACATCAGGTTCTGGCTGTGAAACGTGAGCGAGGACCATAGCTGATATAACGGATGCGGCTCCAGCAAGGCGGCCGCCTCATCGCGGTTCGCAGGAGGGGAGTTCGCTGCAGAAACAAGCTGGTTATCAAACAGGTCAGCCAACTGTGCTTCGACATCAAAATTCACAAATTTCTTGAGACTGGCGACAAATGCCTGGCGCGATGCCTCATCGGTATTTGGCGCGAATCCGAACTTTTCCTTCACTGTCTTCTTCCCGTCTCGTGCGATGTCTTTTTACCCTATGCGCTGCTTAGCTAAAGGTTCCAAGGCCAAAGGCCATGAGCCGCATGGTTCTTTCGCAGCCAGGCCGCTGCGCGGGCCGACGAAATGCGAATGGAGCCAGTTGCAGTCAGACCAGCCCCAAAGTTGCGAGGTGGAGCGATAGTCAACAATATGCCACAAACAGGGTTCAGCCGACAAAGGCCCCGAGGATATTGGCTCTATGACTGCAAATGCGAATAATCCTGCAATTGCCTCCCGTATTGGATTCTGGCTTGGTCCTGCGCTCGCCGCATTCGTCCTAGCGATGGGCACACCGGCGGGATTGCAATCTCAGGCGGCTCTTTCGCCCGCATGGGTGACATTGGCGTTGCTTGTCTGGATGGCAATCTGGTGGGTGACTGAAGCTCTTCCCATACCCGTCACCTCTCTTTTGCCTTTGGTCATTCTGCCGAGTGCGGGTGTCGCTCCATTGCGGGAAATTTCAGCCTCCTACATGCATCCCGTAGTGGTCTTGCTGATGGGAGGATTTATTTTCGCAAAAGCAATCGAGCGCTGGAACTTGCATGAACGTATCGCTCTTAATGTCATAGGCCGCTTTGGCACTAGGCCAAGCGCATTGATCGCGGGCTTTATGGTTGCAAGCGCCTTGTTATCTATGTGGATTTCAAACTCCGCCACTTCCATAATGATGATGCCCATCGCCCTATCGCTGGCCGGAAGCGTGTTCGCTGCAGAAGACCCCCAAGAAGATTTTGCGCGTTATGCATTTACCTCCGCGCTATTGCTTGGGATCGCTTATGGCTGTTCAATCGGCGGACTTGGCACACCGATCGGAACACCCACTAATCTCATCATCATGGGCTACCTGACCGAAATGGGAGGTGTGGAGATTAGCTTCACACAATGGATGATGATCGGCCTGCCCACAGTTGCAATTATGCTCCCCATTGCTTGGCTTGTGCTGACCCGTTGGGCCTTCAAACTGGACCGTTCAACCTTCAGCGCGAGCCAAACCGTGCTAGAAGAGCGCAAGCGAGCGCTTGGAAGTCTGGCGACACCTGAAAAACGCACAATTGCCACCTTCGCGGTCATAGCGACACTTTGGCTGACAGGCCCTCTCTACAGGGAATGGTCAGTGACAGTAGACGGAGAAATTTGGCAACCGCTGGCTGGCCTGTCCGACCATGTGGTCGCGATTATCGCGGTCATATTGTGTTTCCTCATTCCAGCAGGCGAAGAGGACTCCGGCAAAGGATCAGGAAAGCTGCTGGATTGGTCGACAGCAGAAAGCATCCCCTGGGGCACTTTGCTGCTCTTTGGCGGCGGCCTCGCAATGGCTGGCGCAATCAACAGCACAGGGCTGGGCTCGTATTTCGGTAATACGCTCTCAGGGTTAAGCGCTCTTCCATTATTCCTTCTGATCATTTTGATCGTAGCGATTGTCTTGTTCCTGACTGAGATCACAAGCAATGTTGCGACGGCTTCCGTTGTAGCCCCAATTCTTGGCGCGATGGCATTGAATGCGGGATTGCCGCTGGAGACAATTTTGATACCCATCGCATTAGCGGCGAGTTGCGCATTCATGTTGCCCATGGCCACAGGTCCAAACGCGGTTGTTTTTTCCTCTGGCAAGGTTTCCATGTCCACTATGATACGAACCGGATTCCTGCTGAATCTGTGCGCGATAATGGCGTTGGCTGCACTAGGTTCTGTTTTGCCTCTGTTCGTTTTTTAGGCATCTACATTGGTGAAGATAGTCTTCTGGGATCACCCCATTTTGCCAAGGCTGGAAATAGCGTAACCTCATCCTTTCGGACTTGCCGGCAAAAGCGGGGTGTCGAGTCAATGAAGATCAAGCGAGAATGCATGAGGGCACTATGCAAGATGTTGGCTTGGCTTGCCCTGGCATTGATGTCTTCTGCCACCCTTGCGCAAGAGCGAGCGCCACAAGGGCCCGTCGAGCCACTGGTACTTGAAAATCAAGAGCGTTTTGGAAGTGTTACAAAGCATCTTTCCTATGTCATCGACTATTCAGGCGACTTGACCATTGAACACATGGTGGACGGTTCTTCCGCGCCGTCTTTTGCGCCAATCCTGAAAAATGAACCCAATTTCGGTTTCGAAAAGTCGCCGATCTGGCTGAGGTTGGATCTTCAAAATGCTGAGAATGGACTTCAAGAACGCATCCTTTTGATGCGAACGAACTTCGTCACAGAGATTAGTGTTTGGCACGAGCAATCCGGGCAAGTCGCAAAGGTGCTGGAGCAAAACCTTGCCAGCCCTTTTTCAAGCAGGCCAATCGATTACCATCATCTCGCAACGACATTGCAGCTTGAACCGCTCGCGGACAGCACTGTGTGGATCAGATATCGCACAACCGGCATAACGGCTATGC